>JAVHRA010000033.1:0-19998 GCA_036171395.1 Gallionella sp.
AAATTTGTTCGCATCATTTTCTCTCTGAATCAGGGGGTGATCTGCGTGGCAGTTTGCGCAGGATTGGGCTTCACTTTGCTATATCCGGGCACATTCTGCTTCAGCACCATCAAGGGATCTGAACCGACTTGCATCAGGTCGCTCAATTCCAGCTGCACGAAGAATCCGGTGTTGGCTTGTAACTTCGAGGTGGTGTAGTGCTGCGCGATGAAACGTAAGGTCCAGCAGCTTTGATTATACTCAAGCCCGGCTATCGAATCCAAAATGCGCTTATCTTGGAAAGAATAGTTCATGCGCGCCACCGTCCCCCAGCGACTTGAGATGGGCCATTGTCCGGAAATATCCGCCTGCCGTACCGCGTTACGCTGAAAGCGGTAGCCAAAATTGAAGGTCTTGCCCGGTTCGGGTTTGTAGTGCGCGATCCATCCATAGCGCTGCGTCTTGGATTGATTGGGGTCGAAGTCGGTCTCACTATCCAAGGACAGGGTCTTAGTTAAGCGCCCCGCGACTGCCAACAGGATATCGGACTTGGAGGTGGTGGCGGTGGGCGTAAGCAGATTGACCTGTGGACTAATAAAACTAAAGCGTTCGCCTACCGTCACCTTGAAGCGCTCTTCGCCCTGCTCGGTTGTGAGTACGCGCGAGGTCGCCGCTAAAGTCATCTGATTGGCATCCCCTACGCGATCATTACCAAAGAAGCGGTTCTCGGTGAACATTTGTGTGAAGCTAAAATCCGCTTGTGCGGTGTCAAAGTTAGGCAACGTATTCTGTTTGCGATACGGCACATAAACATAGTAAGCACGAGGCTCCAAAGTCTGTAGATAGGCATCACCGAAGAAGGTCGTGTCGCGCTCGAAAGCAAGTCCGCTATCCAAGCTGAATAGCGGCAAAGTGCGGCTAGCGTTAGGCAATGCCGCTGCATTATTCACCCCCATAGTGTAGTGCGTGCTATGCAACGCAATCTTGGGGGTCACATAGGCACCGGGCTGATTCAACAACGCATAGCTAACGCTGGGATTGACTACCAGACGCTTACCATTGATCAGAGTTGGATGACTGAACTCCACATATTCCCCACCTAGCGACAGATTTGCATCACCCCATAATTTCGCCGTACTGGTAGTGAGTTGTGGCATACGCGCATACGGCGCGACGATGGGAGCGACGGGATCTTGCAAAGTTTGGTAACGCTGCACACGCACGGTACTGTTCCAGCCACTCTGGGCAAAGTTGAAACCACCTTCTTGCAATAAGTTGACTTGCGCGGAGCTGTTCACCGCCGTGCCCAGATCACGGAAATAGGCATCGTCCGTGACACGATTGAAATTCACAAATCCAGCCAATCCGGTGGCCAGGTTCTGTGCGTGACGCGCGGAAAAGTGCGCACGGCTGCGCTTGAGCAGTTGATCGTTAGGCAATACATCGCCGTGCAATTCACCGTTATACGATGCGCCCATGTACCTGAATTCGTTGTTCAGTTGCACGCCGCGCTTCAGCATGATGCGCGGCGCGAGGGTGGCATCCATTTCAGGCGCAATGTTCCAGTAATAAGGAATGGTTAGATCCATCCCCCCCTTACTGGTGCTGCCGTAGGTCGGGGCAAGCAGGCCGGATTTACGGTGATCGTTGAGCGGAAAGTTCATCCAGGGCGTATACAAGAAGGGCACGCCTTTGAATTCTACCGAGGTGCCATGCGCCGTACCGACGGCGGCGGCGCGATCTATCTCCAACCTATCCATATTTAACTGCCAGTCGTTGTTACCCGCAGGGCAGGTAGTGTAGGTGGCGTCACGCAACTCATAATGCTGCTTATCCTGAATGTCCATGCTGCTCGCCGTCGCACGTCCATTGTTTTCCTGAAAGTAGAATTGCGGCTGCTCCACCACGCCCTGTCCCGTGCCCATATTCATATGCAGACGCGGCCCGCTGATCCTGTCGTTCTGCTGCTCTAGCACGACATTGCCCTGCGCATCAACTTCCCGCTCGGCGGGGCTATAGAGAATCCTATCGGCCCGTATCGACTTGCCATTCTGGCGCAGGATCGCGTCACCCTTAGCTTCCAATTGGCGATTTCTCTGCCCGAACAAACTGTCGGCTTCCAGTACTGCCTCGGTCTGTTCCGCAGCCGGTGGGGGCGCGACTGTAGCCGCGTGACTGGCGGAACAAATCAAGCTCGACACTGTAAAAAGGATTAGGGGGTGGACACGGAACCGCATAACGCGCAGCAAATAGTAAGGTGGTAAACTTTCGCAAGTTTACCATCAAGCACTCACTAGAGCCCTACTATGCAACGTCTGCAACAACTCGAAACTTGGCTTAACCAGCACTTTCCCAATACCACCTACACCCTGGCACCCGCCTCTGCCGACGCCAGTTTCCGGCGCTATTTCCGTGTAACGTTGCCAAACGGAGCGACGCGCATCGTCATGGATGCGCCGCCACAACACGAGGATTGCAAGCCTTTCCTGCATGTCGGCAAGCTGTTCGAACAGGCTGGCAGCCACGTACCGCATGTCTACGCACAAGATCTAGAACAGGGGTTTTTACTGCTGTCCGACCTCGGGGATACCACTTATTTGCAGGCGCTTACACCTGACAACGCCGCCACGCTATACGGCGCCGCAACCGATGCACTGCTCAAGATACAACTTGCCTCACGTGCCGGCGAGCTGCCGCCTTATGATGAAGCTTTGCTACGCCGCGAACTGCAACTATTCCCGGACTGGTATATCAACAAACATCTGGGTGTGACGCTCAGCGACAAGCAACAACTCAAACTCGAAGAGGTGTTTCAACGCATCCTCGCTAACAATCTAGCGCAGCCCTGTGTGTACGTGCACCGTGATTTCCATTCGCGCAACCTGATGCTAAGCACCCCCAATCCCGGCGTGCTAGATTTTCAGGATGCGGTGTATGGCCCGATTACCTATGACCTCGCATCGCTGTTCAAAGATGCTTATATCCAATGGGAAGAGCCCGAGGTGATGGACTGGCTGATACGCTACTGGGAGAAAGCGCGCAAAGCCGCTCTGCCAGTGCGTGCTGACTTCGGTGAGTTCTATCGTGACTACGAGATGATGGGCGTGCAACGCCACATCAAAGTGCTGGGCATCTTTGCGCGCCTCTACCATCGCGATGGTAAAGATGGCTATCTCAAAGACATGCCCTTGGTGATGGACTATCTACACCGCGCCGCCGCACGCTATATCGATCTCAAACCACTGCTCAACATCCTCGATGAACTGGCGATGAATGCAAAATGAGCCACCCCAACTCCCTTTCCAAATCCCCCTCACTCTGTTCTCCCCCTGCACGAGCAAGAGCAAGAGCAAACGAGGAAAGCACTATTTTATGAAAGCCATGATACTTGCGGCGGGGCGTGGTGAGCGCATGCGCCCACTCACCGACCACACCCCCAAGCCCTTACTACAAGCCGGCGGCAAGCCTCTGATCGTTTGGCATATCGAACGGCTGGTGCAGGCTGGCATCACCGAGCTGGTCATCAACCATGCGCACTTAGGTGAGCAGATTGAAAGCGCCTTGGGCGACGGCAGCCGTTATGGTGCGAGCATCTGCTACTCAGCCGAAGACACCGCGCTGGAAACCGCCGGTGGCATCGCTTATGCCCTACCTCTGCTCGGTGACAAGGTGTTTGCCGTGATCAATGGCGATGTCTATTGTGATTACGACTTCTCCCAGCTAGCCACTCTCGCCACACAGATGCGCGAGGATATGGCGCACTTGGTGCTGGTAAACAATCCTGCACACCATGCCCAAGGGGACTTCACTTTACAGGACAACCGAGTTTTGCCCTTACTAGCCTCAACGCAAGCAACCCTCACTTTTTCTGGCATAGGTTTGTATCAGCCCGCACTATTTAAAACTATCCCGCGCGGCAGCAAAGCGCCGCTCGCCCCCTTGCTGCGTGCACAAATCGCACTGGGTAAAGTGGGCGGCAGCCATCACCGCAGCATTTGGGTCGATGTTGGTACACCGCAACGACTGAGCGAACTTGATGCACAATTGCGCCATGAACACATTCCATTCTGAGATCTATGCCCGCCGCCGTGCCGCGCTGCTGAACAAAATGCAGCGCGGCATCGCCCTTGTCATCGCCGCCCCCGAAGCGGTGCGCAATGGTGATGCCCACTATCCATATCGGCAGGACAGCAGTTTTTACTACCTCACCGGCTTCAACGAGCCGGAAGCCGCATTGCTCTTAATTGCAGGCGACGCTGCGCAGGCCATTTTGTTCTGCCGCGAAAAGAACATGGAACGTGAGATCTGGGATGGTCACCGTTACGGTCCCGCTGGCGCACAAGAGGTGTTTGGTTTTGATGCAGCTTTCCCCATCGCCGAATTGGACAACAAGATCGTGGAACTGATGGGCAACCAAGCGGACTTGTACTATGCGCTGGGGGCAAACGCCGAACTCGATACGCGCGTGTTGCGCTGGCGCGCAGCCGTGCAGGAAAAATCCCGCACAGGCATACGCGCACCGGATGCCCTGCATGATGTGCGTCGGCTGCTCAACGAAATGCGTCTATTCAAGGATGCGCACGAGCTGGACCTGATGCGCCGTGCCGCCGTCATCTCCAGCGCGGCACACCAGCGTGCCATGCGTTTTACCCGCCCCGGTCTGTACGAATATCAAGTGGAAGCCGAATTGCTGCATGAATTCTGCCAACACGGTGCACGTGATCCAGCCTATACCAGCATCGTCGCGGGTGGCGCGAATGCCTGCACGCTGCACTATGTTGGCAACAATGCGCTGTTGCGCGATGGCGATCTGCTGCTGATCGATGCGGGCTGTGAATTGGGTGGCTATGCCTCCGACATCACGCGCACTTTCCCGGTTAATGGCAAATTCAGTGCAGCACAACGCGATGTATATGAACTGGTACTGGCGGCGCAGGCTGCGGCTATTGCCAGCGCACAGATCGGCGCAGATTGGAACAGCCCACACGACGCCGCCTTACGTGTACTAGCGCAGGGCTTTATCGACCTGAAACTCTGTCATGGATCAGTTGATGCCGTCATCGAAGACGGCAGCTATCGTCAGTTCTATATGCACCGTACTGGGCACTGGTTGGGCATGGATGTGCACGACGTTGGCGAGTACAAGCTAGGCGATGCATGGCGGCCATTGGAATCAGGCATGGTGCTGACGGTGGAGCCGGGCTGCTATATCCGCCCCGCTGACAACGTACCAGAAGCGCTGTGGAACATCGGTATACGCATAGAAGACGATGTGCTGATCACCGCAACGGGCAACGAAATCCTGAGCGCGGCTGCACCCAAAACAGTGGCCGACATAGAAACGGCGATGCGCCATGGATGACACGCTATACGACATCGCCATCATAGGCGGCGGCCCGGTCGGCGCTGCTTTAGCCCTTGCGCTACAAGGCAGCGGCTTGCAGGTCTGTGTGCTTGAGGCGCGTGCGCGTGATGTCGTCAGCCAGGATGCACGCGCGCTGGCACTGTCTTACGGCAGCCGTTTGCTGCTAGAACGTCTGGGCGTTTGGCAGTCGCTACAGGAGGTGTCCGCCATCTCCACCATACATATCTCGCAGCAGCACAGCTTTGGCCGCACCCTGCTGCACGCGCAACAGCTAAATGTATCCGCACTCGGCTATGTAGTGCCCTACCCAGCCTTGCAGAACGCCTTGAATCTAGCCGTACAGACCGAACGGACGCACACCTTGTACAGCGCACAAGTACAAGAACTGCACTCGCATACCGACCATGCCCAGATAGGCTATCAGCAGGATGGCGCGCACCAGTCTCTGCGCACTCGCCTGGCCGTAGTCGCCGATGGTGGCAAATTGCTGGCGACGCAGTTCCCGCCACAAGTGCGCGACTACGGACAGAGCGCGCTGATCACCCATGTGACCTGTTCAGCGGCCAAGCTAGGCAGCGCCTACGAGCGTTTCACCCCGCACGGCCCGTTGGCGTTGTTGCCGTTCAAAGACGGCTACGAATTGGTTTGGACCGCTACGCATGCGCGCGCGCAAGAGATGTTGATTTGGGACGATGCGTATTTTCTCGCTGAACTCCAGCAACAGTTCGGCGAACGTGTCGGCGACTTTCTGTCGGTGGGCAAACGCAGCTGCTTCCCCTTGGGGCTGAAACGTGCCCCGCAACAAACACCACAAGCGCATATCGTGCTTTTGGGCAATGCCGCACAAACCTTGCACCCGGTAGCGGGCCAGGGTTTCAACTTGGGCTTGCGTGATGCGTGGGAGTTGGCACAAGAGATATTGGATGCAGCGCCGGAAGCGCTGGGCACAGCAGCCATGTTGAGCGCTTACCGTAACCGTCGCCGCCTAGATAGAGAAGCCGGCATACGCTTTACTGATAGCCTGGTGCGGCTGTTCTCTAACGATATGCCCGTGGTCAGCGGGGTACGCGCCGCCGCCCTCACTGCGCTGGATTGTCTGCCCTACGCCAAACGATTCGTTGCCAAGCGCATGATGTTCGGCGCAAACGGCTAATTTTTGAACTTCAGTTACACATCTCGCTGACTCTGGCTTGTGCCGCTTCGATTTGCTGCTGCCGCTGCGCTTCATCCATGTAGACGCGCTCACCATTGGCATCGGTCTTGAACATCCTGCCACTCTGTTGCATCGCGCTGAGATTGGCGCGGGCATTGGCGCAATTGATCCGCTTGGCCTCGGCCTGTGCGCGCACTTGCTCTTCCTTCTTTTCCTTTGTGGCACGTGCTTCTTTACCACGCTTGAGATCAGCCTCCATATCAGCGGCTGTACGCGGCTCATAGTTTTCGTCGCTTGCCGGAGCCGAGCTGCTCACGCTATCTCTGAATTGCAACTGCTGCACTTTGGCATTGTGTTTGGGCGGATTGTCGGAATAATGCACCTTGCCCTGTTCGTCCACCCATTTACTCGGGCCAGCATAACCAGCAGTGCTCGCCACCATCAACAACAGCGACAGAATGACTTTCATAATGCCTCCTCTAGATAGTCCAACGGGTGACTAAGATAGCAAAAAAACACGCCCCTGACTTTCATCAGGGGCGTGTTTTTGTTTGCTACAAACTTTGTGTTTTCAGCTTAGAAGCGGAAACCCAACTTGGCACTATAGGAAGGAACCGAGCCCGTCTTATCGTATTCCAGCGCAATATTGGTCAAACCAAAATTAGCATTCGCGCCCAAAAACACTTTGTTCTGACGGAAAGATTCAGCAGTGAAACCCGTTGCGGTGCTATTGCTCCACACCGTACCCACGCCCGCGTAAGGCGTCAGGATAGCAAAGCCTTTAGAGATAGAGACATCCAAGCCCTTGGTATCCAAAGACCAGCCGTTCACGCCGGACAACTTACTGAACGAACCACGCACACCCACAGCGGGCATGGTCAAGCCACCTTCCATGATGGCGTAACGCAGTTCAGCCCCGTACAGACTGATGTTGGTGGTTGGAATGGCGGAGTAGAAACCCGCGATATCGAAGCCCATCGGCAAGCCTTTGGCGATATGCAACTTGGGCACAGACAAAGTGGTCGTGTTGTTGCCACTCACGGCCTTGAAGGTCTGACTTTGCAATTGCGAAGCGGTTACTTCCACGCCGATGTCGAAACCTGTGACGCCCAGGGGAGCGGGAGGTGTCACACCCTTATAACTCAGGGCACCGCCCATATCTTCGGAAAAGGCTCTAAAGTTGGCTTGGCCTTGGGCACCCGCGCCCAAATTAGCGAGGTTGATGTTGGCGGCGCTGGCCGTAGTTGCACAACAAGTCAGTACTGCGATAGCCAATAGACGTTTTTTCATTTTGATAACCTTTTAGTCAGTTGATATTTGGTGGACGAGATAGGGACACCCCAACCCGTTATTGCCGCTGCTCTGAGCCTGAATGCGGCAAATGGTTCCCCAATCTATTCAAACAGCCAGCTCGGCTATGATGGGGGTATGGTCGGAAGGCCGCTCTTTCTTGCGCGGTTCTTTATCGATGACGCAACTCTTACAGGTCTCGACTAGGGGAGTGCTGATTAAGATGTGATCGATACGCACGCCGTGGTTGCGGCGGAACGCCATCATGCGATAGTCCCACCAAGTGAAATTTTTACCCGCCGGCTCAAACAAACGAAAGCTGTCATGCAGCCCCAGCTTGATGAGATTCTGGTATTGGATACGCTCCGCCTCGCTGACCAGGATATTGCCTTGCCACACGATGGGGTCATGCACGTCGCGGTCTTCCGGCGCGATGTTGTAATCGCCTAGCAACACCAGCTTGGGGTAACGCAACAGCTCCTCGCGCAACCACTCGCGCAAGGCCGACAACCAGCCCAGCTTGTAGTAATACTTGTCGGAATCGACTTCCTGACCGTTGGGGATATAGACGCACACCACGCGCAGGTCGTTGATGGTCGCCGCGATGACGCGCTTCTGCTCGTCCGCATAATTGGGAATACCCATCTGCACATCCTTCATCGGCAGACGACTGAGTATCGCCACGCCGTTGTAAGTCTTCTGCCCGCTGAACACGGCCTGATAGCCCGCTTCCAATAAAGCTTCATGTGGAAAGTCTGCATCCTGCTGCTTGGTCTCTTGCAGACACAACACCTCGATGGGGTTCTTGCCCAACCAGTCCAACACATGCGGCAAGCGCACGTTCAAGGAGTTGACGTTCCAGGTCGCAATCTTCATACCGCGCTTCCCGCCAAGCCGTTATGGCGCAGCAGCGCATCTATGCTAGGTGCGCGGCCACGGAAGGCGGTGAAGGATTGCATCGCATCGCGCGAACCGCCCATCGCCAGGATCTCGGCGCGGAAGCGCGCACCCACGTCGGGATTGAGCACGCCATGTTCCTCGAACAGACTGTAGGCATCAGCGGATAGCACTTCCGCCCATTTGTAGCTGTAATAACCGGCGGCATAGCCCCCGGCGAAAATGTGCGAGAAGCTGTTGGGAAAACGATTGAACGCGGGTGGGATCAACACCGCCACTTCGGCGCGCACCTCATCCAACAATTGCAAGATCGATTTGCCGCCACCGGATTCAAAGTTGCTATGCATCAGCATATCGAACAGCGAGAACTCGATCTGGCGCAAGGTGCCCAAACCGCTTTGAAAATTCTTCGCCGCTAACATCTTGTCGAACAACACACGCGGTAGGCTAACGCCGGTGTCTACTTGACGGGTCATGCTTTGCAGCACCGCCCATTCCCAACAGAAATTCTCCATGAACTGGCTGGGCAACTCGACCGCATCCCACTCCACACCATTGATGCCGGACACCGCGAGGTCTTCCACTTCGGTGAGCAGATGATGCAGCCCATGACCGAACTCATGGAACAACGTGATGACTTCGTCATGTGTGAACACCGCAGGCTTGCCGCCTACCGGTGCGGAAAAATTGCAGTT
Organism: Gallionella sp.; assembly: GCA_036171395.1. Lineage (GTDB taxonomy): Bacteria > Pseudomonadota > Gammaproteobacteria > Burkholderiales > Gallionellaceae > Gallionella. The sequence goes on from JAVHRA010000033.1 coordinate 9,380, forward strand.
CAAATAAGCCACCGGTGTCTGTATCCCAGCGGGCACACGACGACGGGCAATCACATCATCCATCCATGCCCCGCCGCGCTTACTGTTGCGCGCATACAGATCGAGATAGAACTGTCCGACCAGACGGTTCTGCGCATTGCGGATGTCGAAGAAGCGCACCGTCTCATGCCAGATGGGCGCGCTGGCGGGCTTGATATTCAAGCCGTACAAGGTCTCCACCAACTTGAACATGCCGCCCAGCACCGCATCTTCGGGGAAATATTGCTTCACCTCTTGCTCCGAGAAGGCGTAGCGACGTTCACGCAACTTCTCGCTGGCGTAGCTCACATCCCAAGAACTCAACTCATTCAGTCCCAACTCATGGCTGGCGAACTCGCGCAATTCCTTCAGATCCTTCTCAGCATAAGGGCGGGCGCGTTGCGCCAATTCGCGCATGAAACCTACGACCTGTGCGGGCGTATCGGCCATCTTAGTGGCCAACGACAGTTCGCCAAAATTGGCGAAGCCCAACAGTCGCGCTTCTTCGCCGCGCAGTGCAACGATCTCATCCATCAGTGGCGTATTGTCGTGTTCCGCTTTGCCAAACTCTGATGCGCGCGTGCTGTAGGCGCGATAAAGCTTCTCGCGCAGTTCACGATTGTCAGCGAACTGCATCACTGGCCCGAAGGAAGGCGCTTTGAGGGTGAACATCCAGCCAGTCTGTTGAGCTTGCGTGGCGGTCTCTTGCGCCATTTGCAACGCGTCCTCGGGCAAGCCGGACAACTCAGCCTTGTCGCTCACCAACAGCGTGTAGTCATTGGTCGCATCGAGCAGATTGTCGGAAAAGCGCGAACTCAGTTCGGACAAGCGCTCCTGTATCTCCAGATAGCGCGACTTCTGTTCGACAGGCAACTCTGCCCCGCCCAGGCGGAAGTCGCGCAGCTCGTTCTCGATGATCTTCTTGCGCGCCGCACTCAGACTCTCGAACTCGGTGCTGGCACGCAGCAGCTTGAACTTTTCAAACAAAGCGAGGTTCTGCCCCAGCTCGGCATAGAAGGCGGTGATCTTGGGCAACGTGGCGTTGTAAACCTCGCGCAATTCCGGCGAATTCATCACCGAGTTCAGGTGACTCACCGGCCCCCAAGCGCGCGACACACGCTCGTTAGCGTTTTCCATAGGCAACACAAAACTATCCCAGGTCGGCAAGGCATCGTCGGCGAGCAACTTGCTCACCAGTGCACCGTAATCGGCCAGCAGCTTTTCGATAGCGGGAGTGACATGTTCAGGCTTGATCTCCGCGAAACGCGGCAGACCGGAGAAATTCAATAGTGGGTTCATAGGGAATTCGTGATTAAAAATAAGGGCGGCAATCAAAATACGGCTACGCATTTTACTACAGCGCACCTGCACGCTTATCTACGCTTTGTCCTTTTGCTTACCGCAGCAAACTCCTAGCTCAATCGACTAGGTGATTGGCGAACGCACCGACAATCACCTTGCGTGAAAAACTGCGTTTGGGCTCATCACGTATTTTTGAGCGCGCCTAGGAATTAACCGATAGGGCGAAGGCTGGCTGGCGAATCTGAACTCCGGCAAGGGGACTGCGCCGAGCAAGATACGTCCAGATTGATCGTGCAAGGTCAGGCTTTGCTGGATGCGCAACATCCCTCCACGCGCATCATTCCGCTTACTTTCCAACTCATAGACGATGCAAAACCGTTGCGCATCCACGTCACACCTCAAGGCCGACTGAGCGCCGATTCCGACTTGCTCATCGAGCAATTGCACGCCATCGACTATCGTCGGCTAATCGATGGCCCATTGTTGCGTTGCGATGGTGAAATGATGATGCGGGTGTACGCGGCGATTCAGGACATCATGCAAACCTGATCATCCTGAGGGCGGCATGGCGCAATGAATTGCGCCGCTATGAACCCTTCAATTCCGCATTCCAAGGTGCAACCTTAAGCAGCAACACCATCCCCGGTATCGCCAACACGGCGCACAAGTAGAAGAACCCCGTCCAACCCAAACCCTCCACCAACCAACCCGTTGCTGCGTTGGCGAAGGTGCGCGGCACGGCCATCAAACTGGTGAATAGCGCAAACTGGGTGGCGGTGTAGGCGGGGTGGGTGGTGCGGGCGATAAAGGCGACGAAGGCGACGGTGCCCAAGCCCACACCTAAGGCTTCGAGGCCGATGACGATAGCGAGCTGAGCGAGTTCGACACTGGTGATCTCGTTGTGATGCCCGACCGAGGCTAGCCAAGCAAAACCAAAAATCGCCAGCACTTGCACCACGCCGAACAGCCACAGCGCGCGGTTGATGCCTATCTTCACCATCCACAAGCCGCCCAACATGCCGCCTATCACGGCCGGCCATAAGCCTGCGTTCTTGGCGATCAGACCGATCTGCGTTTTGCTAAAACCCATGTCCAAATAAAACGGCGTGGCCAGTGCGGTGCACATGCTGTCGCCTAGTTTGTAGAAGAACAGGAAGGCGAGAATGAGTAACGCACTGCGCCAACCTTGGCGGGTGATGAATTCGTGGAAAGGCTCGACCACCGCCTCACGCAAGGTCTTGGGTGGGCTGGCGCGATGCGGCTCTTGGACCAACAGCGTCATGGCGATGCCGGGCAACATGAACAATGCCGTGACGATGAACACCATATCCCACGACAAGAAGTCCGCCAGTATCAGCGACAGCGAACCGGGTATCAGACCGGCGATACGGTAGGCATTCACATACACCGCATTGCCCAAGCCCAGCTCAACATCGCTCAACAATTCGCGCCGATACGCATCCAGCACGATATCTTGCGTGGCACTCAAAAAGGCTAGCAGCGTGGCGACCAGAGCGATGCTGTGCAATTCACTGTGCGGCGAGAAGCCGCCCATGGACGCGATCACCGCGAGCAGGCCGACTTGCGTGAGCAGCATCCAGCCGCGTCGCCGTCCCAGCACCGGCACGACATAACGGTCCAGCAACGGCGACCAGAGGAATTTCCAAGTGTAAGGAAACTGGATCAGCGAAAACAAACCGATGGTCTTGAGATCGACGTGCTCGCTGCGCAGCCAGGCTGGCACGAGGTTGAACAGCAGGTACAGCGGCAGACCGGACGAGAATCCGATGAACACGCAGATCAGCATGCGGCGGGTGAAGAGTTGTTGCCAGACTGTCATGTCAATTCAGTCCGCAGTTTTCCGTTCGCCCTGAGCCCGTCGAAGGGTATGCGAACGGAGGATAAATACCGCGCTGCAGACTGCGCACTTCGACAAGCTCAGTGCGAATGGAATTCATCACGTGTGGGAAATCAGATGCCACGCTGGAATCGATACACTGCGGTGCTACCCAACAGGTTGGGCAAGAAACGTATCTCGCGCTCGCCCATCATCACGCTGCGTGCAGTGATGTTGACAGCACAGCGCTTACTGAAGGCTTCGAAGTCGTGCAAGGTGCACAGATGCACATTGGGCGTGTCGTACCACTGGTAGGGAAGCACGCGCGACACCGGCATGCGACCAGCGAGGATGTGCAGGCGGTTCTGCCAATGGCCAAAGTTGGGGAAGCTGACGATGCCTTCATGGCCCACACGCAGCATCTCTTTGACCAAGGCCTCGGTGTGGCGCGTGGCTTGCAAAGTCTGCGACAGGATGACGAAATCGAAAGCGTTGTCCTCGAAATCAGACAGACCGGAATCCAGGTCGTTCTGAATCACGTTTACACCGTTGACCAAACACGACACGATGTCCATGTCGTTGATCTCCACGCCGTATCCCTTCACCGAGCGCGTCTCTTTCAGATAGCGCAGCAGGCTGCCGTCGCCACAACCTAAATCCAGCACCGAAGCGCCCTTGGGTATCCACGCGGCGATGGCGGCGAAGTCTGGCCGTTCAGCGGCCAAGCGGTTTATCTCGTCGTTGCTCACTGTGCATACTCCTTGGCGACGTTGTTGAGATAGGCACGCACCACATCGAAGTAATGCGCATGCGGCATCAAAAAGGAATCATGGCCGTGCGCCGAAGTGATCTCGGCATAGCTGACGTTACGACGGTTATGCAGCAGCGGCTGCACGATCTCGCGCGAACGCTCGGGTGAGAAGCGCCAGTCGGTGGTGAACGACACCACTAAAAAATCCGCCTGTGCGCGGGCAAATGCTTGGTTCAGGTCGCCGCCGGACAGGTGCGCGGGATCGAAATAATCCAGTGCTTTGGTCATCAGCAGATAGGTGTTGGCATCGAAATAGGCAGCGAACTTGTCGCCCTGATAACGCAGATAAGACTCGATCTGGAACTCCACGTCATAGCCGTAGTTGTACTTGCCATCGCGCAACTCGCGACCAAACTTATCGGCCATCACATCATCGGATAGATAGGTGATGTGGCCCAACATGCGCGCCAGACGCAGGCCGCGGGTCGGCACGACGCCGTGCTGGTAGTAGTTGCCGCCGTGGAAATCCGGATCGGTGAGGATGGCGTTACGCGCCACGTCGTTGAAGGCGATGTTCTGCGCGGTGAGGCGCGGCGCAGAGGCGATGGCCAGCACATTGGCGACGCGCTCGGGGTAAGCCAACGACCATTGCAGTGCTTGCATACCGCCCAAGCTACCGCCGATGACGGCAGCGAAACGCTTGATACCGAGCAGGTCGGCAAGCCGCGCTTGTGACGCTACCCAATCTTCCACCGTGACCATGGGAAAGCTGGAACCGTAAGGCTGTCCGGTCGCAGGATCGATAGAGGAGGGGCCGGTAGAGCCATGGCAACCGCCCAGATTGTTCAGACCGACAACGAAAAATTTATTAGTGTCTATGGGCTTGCCCGGGCCGACCATGTTGTCCCACCAGCCGATGTTCTTTGCATCGTCCGCGTACACCCCCGCGACGTGATGATGACCGGACAGCGCGTGACAGATGAGGATGGCGTTGGAACGCGCCGCGTTCAACTCGCCATAGGTTTCATACATCAACTCATAGCGCGGCAACACCGCGCCGCTACGAAAGGTCAGCGGGGTGTCGAAGCGGGCGCATTGCGCCGTTACGATGCCTACAGAATCACTCAAACCACACTCCAAAATGAAAAACCCAGTCGGCTAAAGCGGACTGGGTTCGAGTCGCTTTAGCTGGAATCTTTTACGTGCCCCGCAAGCTGAGTTCAAATCGGCACGGAGCGGAGTTTCCGCGATTTGCCCAACACTGTCAATTACATCGCGGCTTGCCAGCTGTTTGGCTAATCCTTCTTGAGCAAGTATTTTAGGTCGGCGAACGGGTTGTGGGTGGCGCTGGCGTGCTGTTCCTTGCTCCTGTCGCGGGCGGCCTCATCCAACTCACGCGAGTGCTCGTTGTCGTGACAATAGACACACAACAATTCCCAGTTACTACCATCGGGTGGATTGTTGTCGTGGTTGTGGTCGCGGTGATGCACGGTCAATTCGCGTAAGCGCACACCAGAGAATTCGCGACCGCAGCGGGTGCATATCCACGGATAAATTTTGAGTGCGCGTTCGCGATAACCCTGTTCGCGCTGCGCGCGTTGCTGGCGCGCTTCGGCGACAACGCGGTCTAGTCGGTTCAGGTCAGGGGTGTGAGGTTTGGCCATGCTCGATCCTCCTGCAAAACGTCCACCGGGGCGACATCAGGCGTTGAGTTTATCCAGCATCTCACGCACCTTGAGCGGGTCATCGGCACGCAAAATCTTCTGCGTGAGCGCGGCGATCTCCGGCAAACTGGTGGTGAGCACGCGCTGCTTGATGCCCGGCACTTGCGCGGATGACATGGAAAACTGGCGCAGCCCCATCCCCAAGAACAAGCGGGTGTACTCCAACTCACCCGCCATCTCGCCGCACACCGAGACCGGCACACCCGCCTTGTTGGCGGTGCCGATGACGTGCGAGAGCAGATGCAACACGGCGGGATGTAATGGATCGTAGAGATGCGCCACCTCCTCATCGGTACGATCGATAGCGAGGGTGTATTGAATCAAGTCGTTAGTGCCGATAGAGAGAAAGTCCAAGTGCTTGGCGAACACGCCCAAGGCGAGTGCCGCCGCCGGTATCTCTATCATGCCGCCTATCTTTACTTCGGCGTCATAGGGGATACCCTCATCGTCCAACTGCTGCTTGGTTGCCGCGATAAATTGTAGGGTCTGATTGATCTCGGCCGCGCCCGACAACATCGGCACCAGTATCTTGACGTTACCGTAATGCGTGGCGCGCAACAGGGCGCGCAACTGGGTACGAAACAGCTGCGGTTCGGCCAGACACAGACGGATGGCGCGCAGCCCCAGCGCGGGATTGCTGGCAACACGCTCCGCACCCTTGATCTGTTTGTCCGCGCCCAGATCAAAGGTACGGATGGTGACGGGTTGTCCTTCCATGCCTTCAGCAACGGCTTTATATGCGAGGAACTGCTCTTCTTCGTCGGGCAATACATCGCGATTGAGAAACAGGAACTCACTGCGGAATAGGCCTATGCCGGTGGCACCGTTCTCTTTCACTTCCAGCAAATCTTCCGGCTTCTCGATGTTGGCATGCAGCTCGATGACCACACCGTCCAGCGTATTGGCCTTGGCACTGCGCAGTCGCTTGAGCTTCTTACGATCCAGTTCCCAAGAGCTTTGCCGCAGCTTGTATTCGGCCAGGATGGCCTTGTCGGGATTGATGATGAGCACGCCTTGCTCGCCATCCAGTATGAGTTGGTCGTCCTCGCGGATCAGCTCGCGCGCGTGATGCAAACCGACCACACAAGGCGTGTTTAGACTGCGCGCCACGATGGCGGTGTGCGAAGTCGCCCCCCCCACATCGGTGATAAAAGCCGCGTATTGCTGGGGACGGAACTGGATCAGATCAGCCGGACTCAGGTCGTGCGCGACCAAGATGGTTTCCACATCATGGCGTGTCGGCGCAGGTTGATGACTGGGCTGTCCGAGTAACTGTTTAAGCAAGCGCTCCGCGACCTGCGTCACATCGGTCTGCCGCTCACGCAGATAGGCATCTTCGAACTCGTCGAACTGCGCCACCAACTTCTCGGTCTGCGTCTTGAGCGCCCATTCCGCGTTGCAATGCTCGGCGGCGATCATGTCGCGCGGCGCTACGCTGAGCAGCGGGTCGTCGAGGATCATTTGATGCAATTCAAGAAAGGCATCGAACTCGGCGGCCGCATATTGCGGACGGTTGCTGCGCAGACTGGTGAACTCGCTGCGCGTGGCCAACAGCGCGGTATCGAAGCGCGCGATCTCCTCTTCCACCAACAGCTTGGGCAACACGTAATGAGCCACCTCTAAAGAGGTATGTGACAGCAGATGCGCATGGCCGATGGCGATGCCGCTGGAAACCGCGATGCCGTGTATCGAAAAAGTCATTCGCCTTCTCCGAAATAATCATTGACGAGTGCCAGCAGAGCCTGCATCGCTTCCGCTTCATCCGCGCCATTGGTCTCGATATTGATGGTCGTGCCCTTGGCCGCCGCCAGCATCATCACCCCCATGATGCTCTTGGCATTCACGCGCTTGCCGTTGCGCGACAGCATGACTTCGCATTTATGCTTGGACGCGAGCTGGGTGAGTTTGGCAGAGGCACGTGCATGCAGCCCCAATTTATTAATGATGAGTACGTCTTGTTGCAGCATGTTAGAGATCCGAGTTCATATAGACGATGCAATCACGCCCGCCTTCCAGCGCCAATTTGGCAAGCTCGGGCAAAGTAACGGTGGGTTGGCACACGGCGCGCAACAGCATGGGCAGGTTGACTCCCGCGACACCGATAACACGTTCGGCATGACACAGTTGCCGCGCGATATTACTCGGCGTCGCGCCGAACACATCGGCCAGCACCAGCACACCACTGCCGTTATCGAGTTGCTTGATGAGCGCCTGCCCTTCGGCCAGCTTCAAGCTAGTGTCATCGTCGGCCAACACGGACAACACCTTGAGGGTGCTGGGCACCGCTCCTAACACGTGACGCACACAATCAGCCAAGCTGTCGCCCAGTCCGTTGTGTGTGACTAACAATATTCCGACCATCACAGCGCTCCCAAAAAACGCGCCAGCAGCGCGGCCAGCAACAACATCAAAACGATGCCGTAGCGCAGCATCCAAGTCCTATATGTTTGTTTGGCGCGGTCGATGCGCTGCTCTTCCGCGACGATGTCGGCAATCTTGTGCAAGGCGTTACGCGCCACGGCATGCTGCACTTTGTGATCGACTACTTCTTCTACAGCATGCGGGCTCATTCAACCTCCAACGGGATATTTTTTTCGGTGAATTCTAGCCGTTTCTGCATCGCCGCTGTGAGGTGTACCCGACCCTGCTCGTCGACCAGCATCGCCTCGTCCAACGCCATCAGCTTGGCGGCATTGCGCCAACCTTTGCTGCCCGAGATGAAGAGCGGTTTGGAATCGGCATCCGACAATACCCCAGCGCGTGGGCCGTGGGTCAGCACCGTAACTTCCTGCACCGCCTGCATCGGGTAACCGGTATGCGGATTGATGAGATGACAGTAGCGCACATTGCCCAACATGAAGTAACGCTGGTAATCACCCGAGGTACCGATGGCTTCGCCGTCATGTAATTCGAGACTGGCGATGGCGCCCGATTTGCGCGGGTGTTGGATGCCGACTTTCCAAGACCGTTCGCCATGCTTACCCAGTGCCAACACATTGCCGCCGATATTGATGAGCGCATTGTTGATGCCGCGCTGATGTAACAAAACAGCCGCCCTATCCAGGGCATAGCCCTTGGCGTAACCGCCCAGATCGATCTGTACAGCGGGGTTCTTACTCTCCACGCGGCCACGCACGATGCTCAGGTCGGACATCTGCGGATTCGCTGCAACCAGCGCGGTGATGTCCTTTTCGGCGAGTTGCACAGGCTTAAACTCGTCCGCATGAAAGCCCCACAACGCGACCAAACCGCCAATCGCAGGATTGAACATACCGTGCGCCTGTTTGGAGATCTGCGCCGCATCCTGCAACAGCGCAGCCATCTCGTCCGACACCGCGACACTGTCGCCGTGCGCCAAGCCATCGTTCAACTCACTTAACTCACTGGGCTGCCAAGCATGCAGCATAGTGTGCAGGCGCTGGAATTCTTGCATCACCTCGCCCACCGCCAGCTTGGCTTCTGCTGCTGTCTTGCCGTAGATGCTCACCTCGACCAAGGTACCAAACACGAAGCCCTGCTCCTGATAGAGCGGCTCTTTCTTCTCGGCGCAGCCGCCTAATAGCAGCGCGGCAAGCAGCACTAACAGTGTGCGCAAGCTATGCATCGTTCTCGGCGGCCTCGATTTCTAAGGATGCCGCCAATAAAGCCAGACGCGCCACCACGCCATAAGCGTAGAAACGGTTGGGCGTGTCGTCAGGCGCGCAATCGGGATTAGGTAGAGAGCAACAGGCTTCGAACGCGAGCGGCACGAAAGACATACCCGGCGCGTTAAGATTCTCATCCACACCACGCCCCGTGTGCACGCGATAGAAGCCGCCCACTACAAAGTGGTCGACCATATAGATGACCGGCTCGGCCACCGCATCGTTGATATTCTCGAAGGTGTACACCCCCTCTTGCACCAACACGTCGTTGACCTCCTGCCCTTCCTTGATGACCGACATCTTGTTGCGCTGCTTGCGGTTCAACGCGGTGATCTCGGCGGCATCCTTCACCGTCATGATGCCCATACCATAAGTGCCCGCATCGGCTTTGACAATGACGAAAGGATCGTTCTTCACGCCATACTCGGCATACTTGAGACGCATCTTATTCAATGTCGCATCGACCTTTTCGGCCAGACATTCCAGACCGATACGCTCCTGGAAATTGACCTGATTGCAGGTGTCAAAGTAAGGATTGATGAGCCAGGGATCGATGTTGATGAGCTGCGCAAACTCGCTGGCGACCTTGTCGTAATTGGCGAAGTGCTGCGACTTGCGGCGCTGATACCAACCCACTGACAGCGGCGGATAGATCTCCTGTTCGAGGTTCTTCAGGATGTCCGGCACACCACCGGAGAGATCGTTGTTGAGCAACACCACACAAGGATCGTAATCCGCCAAACCAAGGCGATTGCCGCGTCGCACCAAAGGTTCCAACGTCAAAGTGCCGCCGCTGGGCAACACGATGGGCGTGGGCTGGGTGATCTCGGGCAGCAGCGAACCGACACGCACGCGCATCCCCGCCTGCTTGATGATGGTCACCAACTCCGCCACGTTCTGTAGATAGAACAAGTTGCGCGTGTGGTTCTCCGGTATCAACAAAACGCCGCGCGCCTCGGGACAAATCTTCTCCACCGCGCTCTGCATGGCCTGCACACACAACGGTAAGAAGTCAGGATTAAGGTTGTTAAAACCACCGGGGAAGAGATTGGTGTCCACTGGAGCGAGTTTGAAGCCGCTGTTACGCAGATCGACTGAAGCGTAGAACGGCACCGGATGCTCCTGCCACTGCGAGCGAAACCAATGCTCGGTAATCGGCATGGCATGCAGAAAGCGGTGCTCTAGGTCGAGCAGCGGGCCAGTCAGGGCGGTGGTGAGATGAGGAACCATGGTGAAGTGTGTAGTAAGGACTCGCGGCATTCTAGCCGATAGCTTTACTTACCTGTACCTTCGATTAAGAGTTGCAAGCCACTAGTGATAGAATGCGCGCCTTTCATTTTATC
>JAVHRA010000034.1:0-4372 GCA_036171395.1 Gallionella sp.
CTGCGAGTTACTTGGTCTTGGCGGCAGCGGCCAATTTTTCTACCGCTTGCTTGGATGTCATCGCAGAGTTGAAAAATTGTGTCACGACATCTTGTATCGCACCGGTGGTCGCAGCGGAGACGGCCATCTGATGCGCGATACTGGGAACCAAGCTGCCAGTCTTGGAAGACGCGACGAAGTCGGCATTGGATTTCTTGGCGCAATCGTCGAACTTGTCCATCTTCACATCGAGACGGGCGGGGATAGAACCTTTGTTCAGGTTGAATATCTCTTGGAAGCTGGGGCTCATGATGGCGTTGGCCAGATCTTCTTGACCCTTCTTCGCAGCAGCAGAAGATTGCGTGAACATCACAAAACTATCGATGTTGAAAGTGAAGTCGCCTGCCGTTCCCGGTGCATCCACGCACAGATAATCACTGCCGGGTTTCTTGCCTGCGGCGGTGAACTCACCCTTGGCCCAGTCGCCCATGAACTGCATACCCGCCTTGCCTTGTATCACCATCTGTGTCGCGAGATTCCAGTCGCGACCGGAGAAATCCTTGTCCACATATTTGCGTACCGTGCGGAAAGTATCGAACGCCTTAGTCATGGTCGCGCTCTTGAGCGTGGCGGGATCGAGATCGACCATAGCCTTTTGGTAGAACGCTGGGCCGCCTACGCCCAGCACCACCGATTCAAAGATGGTGAAGTCCTGCCAAGGTTGGCCGCCATGGGCAACGGCGATGAAGCCAGCTTTCTGCAGCTTGTCAGCAGCAGCAGGGAACTCAGCCCAAGTGGTAGGCACTTTTGCACCTGCTTTTTTGAACACGGCGGGATTGACCCACATCCAGTTCACGCGATGTACGTTGACCGGTACCGCGACATAGTTACCTTTGTATTTCATTGCGTTGCTCACCACGGGTGGCAGCAGCGCATCCCAGTTACCGGCCTTAGCCGTAGCAGAGAGATTGGCCAGCACACCTTCTGCGCCCCACTCTTGTATGGAGGGGCCTTTGATCTGTGCAGCGGTGGGTGGACTGCCCGCCACCACGCGCGACTTGAGCACCGTCATGGCATTTTCACCGCCACCACCGGACACAGCGAAATCTTTCCAAGTGTCACCTTTCGCTTCCATCATCTTCTTCAGCTCGGCGACCGATTTAGCTTCGCCGCCGGATGTCCACCAATGCAGCACTTCGACTTCTGCGGCCTGAGCCGAGAAAGTCGCCAGTACCAATGCGATTGCCGCAACCAATTTTGTCTTGTGTTGAATTGTGTTCATCTTGTCGCTCCCGTGATGATAGTTGACTGCGTGCGCTTATCGCTGAGCTGCAACGCCCGCACGCGCTGGTATGTGAACCATGCTGCACTTCGAACAACGCACATCCTATTTTTCCCTGCACAGCTACGCTTCGGTTATCAGTCGGATTTACGTCGCATCTTTTGCCAAGTGATTTTTTCGAGTAGCAATCACTGTAAAATAATTTACACGAGTAAAATTAAGTTGTCAATATCATTTCTGTCTACCCCGTAATAAGTCAACATAGATAGCTTAATTGTTCTAACTAATCCATATTAACATTGAGTTAATCAGCTAATATACTCGTGTATATAAATAGTCTGTTGTGGGCTTTACTCTGTTGAATTGCTCAAGGTCAAGCTGGGCCTAATTGAGGCACGCTCAGTAACACCCGCGCTGGATATGTTAAAGCCTGTCGCTGCGCCAAGTTGGCACCGCCCACCAGTGGGCAGATCGCAAGTTGTTGGCGCACACGGGGCAGCAGGTCTTGCTGGAGCTAGGAGATGAAAATCTGCAAGGCTTTGCGCGCCACATACAAATCACCCTAAAGTTTCTGTTCTGGCTGCCGATAAGTTGAATTGAGATGCGCAGAATGGCGTGTGCATCCGGATGAAGGAGAGTAATCATGGATATCAGTTCAGTAGGTTCAGCCCGTAACTATGTTTCGCAGACCCAACCCCAGCCGCAGACGCATACGGAACTCAGGGTGGCAGAAAAGCAGAAGGATAATGACAAGGACGATGCGATCAGGGCAGCAGCGGTTTCGGATGTGCAGGTTAAGCCTACCGTCAATACCAGCGGTCAGACCGTAGGCTCCATCATCAATATTCAGGCTTGAGTCGCTAGCGGTAAAACGAAAAACAGGCGCGGCCTTCGGGATGCGCCTGTTTGTTTATAATCCGCCCTCATCTTGAGAGCCGACCGCTTATGACTTTTTCCCGCGACACCCGCTGCGACATCTTCTGCAACGTCGTCGATAACTATGGCGACATCGGCGTGTGCTGGCGCTTGGCGCGCCTGCTGGCCAACGAACATGGCCTTGCGGTGCGCTTGTGGGTGGACGACCTAGCCAGTTTCGCCAAGCTCTGTCCGCAAGCCGATGCCACGCTACAGAGCCAGCAGCAGCGCGGCGTAGCCGTGTGTCTGTGGCGCAATGAGTTTGGTGCGACGCAGCCCGCCGATATAGTCATCTCTGCTTTCGCCTGCAAATTGCCGGAGTCTTATATTGCGGCGATGGTGGCGCATTCCCCGCATAGCATTTGGATCAACTTGGAGTATCTGAGCGCGGAAGATTGGGTGCAGGGCTGTCATGGTCTGCCTTCGCCGCACCCTCGTCTGCCGCTGACCAAATACTTTTTTTTCCCCGGCTTCACCAAGCTGACCGGCGGCTTGCTGCTGGAGCGCGAGCTGCTGGCACGACGCGATGCCTTTCTGAACGATGCCGCTGTGCAGCAGGATTTTTGGCGCGGCATCGGCATGGACCTGCCCGCTGCTGACACGCTCAAAGTCTCGCTGTTCGCTTATGAGAACGCCGCTTTGTCGGGACTGTTCGATGCTTGGGCGGACGGTGCGCAAGCGGTGCTGTGCCTAGTGCCGGAAGGACGCATCCTGCCGCAGGTCGCTGCCTATTTCGAGGGCTTACCAAATTTTTCGCGCGGCAATCTAGAGGTGCGCGTGTTGCCTTTTGTGGCGCAGGAAGATTACGACCTGCTGCTGTGGGCCTGTGATGTAAATTTTGTGCGCGGCGAAGATTCTTGCGTGCGTGCGCAATGGGCGGGCAAGCCTTTCGTCTGGCAGATCTATCCGCAACACGATGCAGTGCACTGGGAAAAGTTGCAGGCTTTCCTCGACCTGTATTCAGTTGGTCTTGATGGCGCGGCGGCGCAGGCGATGCAAGCGTTATGGCGGGCGTGGAATGACGAGGGTGATGCGGCGACCGCTTGGCCTGCATATGCCGCCGCGACTAGCCGTCTGGCCCCGCACGCACAGGCTTGGGCGGGGCTTTTAGCGGAAAACGACTTGGCTTTGAATTTGCTGGATTTTTGTCAGAAAGTAGGTAGAATGCGCGCCTTGAAAATTGAGGGGCGGTAAACATGAAAACAGCACAAGAAGTACGCGTAGGTAACGTCATTATGGTTGGCACAGACCCGATGGTTGTGCTGAAAGCTGAATATAGCCGCTCGGGCCGTAACGGTTCCGTAGTAAAGATGAAGATGAAAAATCTGTTGACTGAATCGGCGCGCGAAACAGTATTCGCAGCAGACGACAAGTTCGAACAGATTATGTTGGATCGCAAAGAAGTGACTTACTCCTACTTCGCTGATCCTATGTATGTGTTTATGGATGCTGAATACAACCAGTACGAAATCGAAGCCGAAAGCATGGGCGACTCGATCAACTACATCGAAGACAACATGCCTTGCGAAGTGGTGTTCTATAACGACAAAGCCATCTCTGTCGAATTGCCCAACACCATCGTGCGCGAAGTTATTTACACTGAACCTTCAGTGCGTGGCGATACATCCGGTAAGGTGATGAAGCCCGCTAAGATCACCGGCGGATATGAATTGGTTGTTGCTGCATTCGTTGAAATCGGCGACAAGATTGAAATCGACACCCGCACCAACGAGTTCAAGAAGCGCGCTTAAGTTTTATCAAACTACGCTGCAATAAAAAAGCCAACCCTAAGGTTGGCTTTTTTATTGCAGACTGCTAATCGTATGGGTAACGTGGTGCTAAGGGGCTGCGCGCTTTTGCGCAGTCCCGCTTGAGCACAGGGTTAGGCATATCTGAACTCGATCTTGTGAACTTTCTTCAAGTCCACAGTCTGCTTGGCTTGCCATAGATCGTAATTGTCTTGCATCGTCAACCAGCTTTCGGGGGAGCGCCCCAATGCTTTTGAGAGACGAAGAGCCATTTCAGGACTCAAGCTACTGGCTTCGTTCAACACGCGGTTAAGGGTCGATGCGGCAACGCCCAATTTGAGGGCGAGTTCTCGGCAACTGATTTCGTTCGGTGCAAGATAAACCTCTTGAATAAATGCTCCGGGGTGCGGTGGATTGTGCATAGCCATTAGTGATAATCCTCGTAATC
>JAVHRA010000035.1:0-1560 GCA_036171395.1 Gallionella sp.
GGACGGTTTCGGCTTTGATTGTGGCGGAGATACGCTATCTTGAAGGGGGCAAGCTAGGCGTGGATACCTTCATCGAGGTTGCCTTAGTGGTGATTTTGCGCAAAGTCATCACCCTGCCTGTGCTGGAGATCGCACCTTCCTTGCAAGAAGTCATATTGTGGGTGGGCGCTGCAATGTTGTTGGGCTTGTTGTACCTCGTGGTACGTTGGGCGCAGCGGCGCGAAAATGATGCAGATGATGTGCGTTTGTGATGAATTAACAGACTAATACGCTACAGTCATGGGCATCGCACTTCAGCGCGTTGCCTTGCTTTCCCCAATCGCCCAATACCCAACGCACACAAGGCTTGCCATCGACAATATGCTCATGGCGGGCAGGGCGGTGGGTATGGCCGTGGATAAGGCGCGGATAGTGGTTGTGGCGTAACAACTCGGCCACCGCTTCCAGATTTACATCCATGATCTCCATGCTCTTGTGGCGCTTCGCGGTGTCGCTGTCTTTACGCAACTGCTGTATATAAGCCTTACGTGCGGCCAGCGGTTGGGCGAGGAAATTGCGCTGGAATTCTCCGTCATGCACTTGTTTGCGGAACGCTTGGTACTCCACGTCATCGGTGCATAAGGTATCGCCATGACTGAGCAGCGTGGGGGTGCCGTACAGATCAATGAGCGTTGGCTCGCCGATCAGCTTGGCATGACAGGCCTCGGCCAAGGCCATGCCCATCAATAGATCACGGTTACCGTGCAGGATGTAGAGCTCGGTCTGGTGTTGCTGTAGTCCCGCCAACGCGGCGATGACTTGGGCATGGAAAGGGTCGTCGCGATCGTCGTCGCCTGCCCAGTAATCGAACAGGTCGCCGAGAATATAAACGCGTTCCGCATGTGGCGCGTGCGCGTGTATAAAGCGCATGAACGCGGCCATGCTGTCTTGATGGTCGTTGCTCAGATGCAGGTCAGAGATAAATAAGGTGTGGGGCATATGAAAACGGCGCTTAAAGCGCCGTTGTGTCGATTACTTGCTGACGACTTCTGCTTTGGTGATGATGACTTGCTGTTGCGGTACGTCTTGCATGCTACTACGGAAGGCGGTTTGCACTGTGCCGATCTTGTCTACGATGTCCATGCCTGCGACGACTTTACCGAATACGCAATAACCCCAACCGTCTTGACCAGGATAGTCAAGGAAGCTGTTGCTCTTGGTGTTGATGAAGAATTGAGCGGTCGCAGAATGTGGGTCGCCAGTGCGCGCCATCGCGATGGTGTACTTGTCGTTCTTCAGGCCGTTGGCGGCTTCATTCTTGATTGGTGTGTTGGTTTTCTTCTGTTGCATGTCGGTGTCGAAGCCGCCACCTTGGATCATGAAATTAGGAATGACGCGGTGGAACACGGTGTTGCTGTAGAAGCCGCTGTTCACGTATTCGAGGAAATTCGCGACGGTATTGGGGGCTTTGGCCGCGTCCAATTGGATGGTGATGTCGCCTTGGTTGGTGTGGAGTTTTACCATGGTGGTTTTGCCTTTAGTTTGTGAGTAAGAAAATGGGGAGACTGCGCACAGTGCGAG
>JAVHRA010000035.1:1660-4369 GCA_036171395.1 Gallionella sp.
CCGCTGGAGAAGTCGTTGGAGTAGTGCTTGAGGTAAGCATTGGTATCGAGACTGCTCCAGTCCTTGCGCCATTGCTCGATCTCGCTGAGCAGTGCCGCGCGCTCGGCATCGTCCTGTGTACTTTCCGTTGCCATATGATTGGTGATGATGACGGGCGTGATGCCGACCTGTAGATAGGGGGCCAGTTGCTCCAGATTGTCATTGGACAACACGACGCAGCCATTGCTGGCGCGCGGTGGGCGGCTATACGTATCGCTGGGCGTGCCATGCAGCCAGATGCCTTGTCCAGTGCGCTTGTGCTTTTTGTCCCACTCGTTAGGGTAACTGAGCGGGAAAGCACCGCTGCCATACATATCGGCCAGTTTGTTTTTGGGCAGCTCGGCATTGATGAAGTACACGCCTATCGGGGTGCGCTGATCGCCTTCCGCAACTTTCTCGGTGCCCAGTTTGCCTATGGTGACGTAATAGTCGGTGACATACTTGGCTAGACCATGATCGTTCTCATACACGTAGAGCGTGGAGCGACTGGTGTCCACCACTAAGGCATAGCGTTGTGTGTCGTCCAGTTTCCAGACGAAGCGCGGTGCGAGCTTCTCGGCTGGTTGCGACTGCATGCGTTGCAAGCGCACCTTAGCTTCGTCGCGCAGATCTTCGATCTTGTCGCGCGGCGCATTGGCGACATTGCCAAAACCGCTGATCTGGCCGGCACGTGCCATGAGCAGATCGCCCTTGACCAGTTGCGCGAGACGGAAATTGGGATTGCTGCGCACCAAGCTGTCCACTTGGTTGAGTGCGACATCCAAGCGGTTATTGCGTATCTCTTGCAGGCTCTTGGTGAGCTTGGCCTCGTCGCTACTGCCCGTCTCGGGTGCGGCATAGGCCGAGCCGGAGAGGCTGGCAACGATCAGCGTGGTGAGCAGAGTGACGCGCATGGTTTACTTGTTTAACTCTTCCTGTATCTGCCACTTACCATCGACCTTCACCATGTTCAGTGTCTTGCGTCCTTTGGAGTGCAGATGGCTGGCGCTGTAGGTCTGTTTGAAGTGCACGCTGGCATGGTTGTTATCGTTCATCTTGACCGAAATCTCGCTCAGTGCGACCTTGATGGAACTGGGTGCGCTGACGCGTTCACGACGGGTCTGTGCCCAAGCGCTGCGGCTTTCGCCATCGGCAGGGCGGAAGTCCTCCGCATAAGCAGACAGATATTTATCCACGTTCTGCGCCGACCAGGCAGCCGCCCAAGCGTGCACGCTCTTCAGAATATCGCTGTCGCCGCCGCTGCTGGCTACAGGTTCGGACGTGGCAGGTTGTGCAGTCACAACGGGTTTGCTAGTGGCAGGACGGGTGCTGCTGGCTTTAGGACGCGCATTGCCGGAGAACAAATCTTGAATCATCGCCAGCTTAGTCTGGGTGGTGGTGTTGCTGCGATCCAGTTGTAAGGCGCGGTCGTAAGCTTGGCTGGCCATCTTGGCGTAGATGTCGCCCAAGTTCTCGTGTGCAGTGGCGTAGCTAGGATGAGTGCGTATTGCTTGTTCCAGCGACTGCTTGGCTTTTTCGTATTGGCCTTGGCCGGCATACAGTACCGCGAGGTTGTTGTAAGGCTCGGGCAGATCGGGGTAGTCGGCGGTGAGTTCCGAGAAGATCTTGATCGCATCGTTGGGTTTACCCTGTTCGGTGAGAATCAGACCTTTCAGGAAGCGGCCTTGTGCATCTTTGGGTTTACCAGCCAGGTAGCTATTTACTTTTTCCAACGCGGGATTCTGTTGGCCTTGCTTGAACAGCTTGTTGGCATCTTGCAAGTCATCGGCATATGCCGCGACAGTGCAAGTAAGTAAGGCGCTGGCAAACAATACGGTATGGATACGTTTCAGCATATTTATGTGGAGATCCTGAGGTGCGCAGAGCGCGGGTTTAATCGAACGCGCGGATTCTACCAAAGAACCGGACGTGTTTCACCGCTTATCGGGGGAAAGAGGGGGGCCAGACATTGCGGCAATGACGTTTTTGCGGATGATTTCGGGTAAAATCCGCGCCTTGTTTATTCACCGCGCCTCAGCGATAAAAAGTCCAGTATGAGTAGTCAGCCTATAGTCTCCAATTTCATCCGCACCATCATCGACAGTGACCTAGCCAGTGGCAAGCACAGCAGCATCGTCACGCGTTTTCCGCCCGAGCCGAACGGTTATCTGCATGTGGGGCATGCCAAGTCGATCTGCCTCAATTTTGGTTTGGCGCAGGATTATCAGGGCAAATGCAATCTGCGTTTTGATGATACCAACCCAGAGAAGGAGAGCGAAGAGTACGCGCAATCCATACAGGACGATGTGCGCTGGCTGGGCTTTCAGTGGAACGGCGAAGTGCGCTGGGCCTCCGATTATTTCGATGCGCTGTACGATTTTGCCGTCGAGCTGATCAATAAAGGGCTGGCCTATGTGGATGATCTGTCGCCGGAGCAGATGCGCGAATATCGCGGCACACTGACCCAGCCGGGCAAGCCCAGCCCGAATCGCGACCGTTCTGTGGCGGCGAATCTGGATCTTTTCGCGCGTATGAAGGCGGGCGAATTCGCCGACGGCGCGATGGTGTTGCGCGCCAAGATCGACATGGCTTCGCCCAACATGAATCTGCGCGACCCGGCGATTTACCGCATCCGCCGCGCGCACCATATCCGCACCGGCGACAAGTGGTGCATCTACCCGATGTACGACT
>JAVHRA010000036.1:0-4351 GCA_036171395.1 Gallionella sp.
CGGCACGACGCTTGGAATCCAGCAATGCGCTGGCCTCACGTCGAACTTGGTCAAGGTGAAGATTCATAACTCACAGACCGGACAGGTCGTTACGGTGCAGCATGAAAACGAATTGGTCACCTGCCGTGACATCCAGCCAAGTGAAAGGCAGCTTGGGGTAGATGGCTTCGAGCACGTCGCGGTTGTGGCCGATTTCGACGATAAGGATGCCGTTGTCGTTGAGATGCTTGGCGGCATGTTTGAGAATGACACGAGTAGCATCCAGACCGTCTACGCCGCTCCCTAGCGCCAGCTCCGGTTCATGCAGATATTCGGCGGGTAGGTCGGCCACCGAGGGGGCATCCACATAAGGTGGATTGCTGATGATGAGGTCGTATTTTTTGTTGCCGAGTTTGCCAAACAGATCCGACTCTATCAGTTGCACGCGCTCGTTCAAGGCGTAGTCGTCTACATTGTGCTGCGCAACTTGCAAAGCATCGGGAGACAGATCGACTGCGTCCACTTGTGCATAGGGAAAAACGTGTGCGGCGAGGATGGCCAGACAGCCGCTGCCGGTACACATGTCCAACACGCTGCTGACGGCTGCGGGGTCATCTATCCAAGGGCTGAGTTCGGTGCGCAACAGTTCTGCGATGAAAGAGCGTGGCACGATGACGCGCTCATCCACATAGAAACTAAATTCGCCCAGGAAAGCTTCCTTGGTTAGATAGGCTGCGGGGATGCGTTCTTCCACACGGCGCTGCAGGATATGGATGAGCTCGGCACGTTCGCTCTCGGTGAGGCGCGCATCAAGGAAGGGTTCCAGCCTGTCCAGCGGCAGATGCAAAGTATGCAGTACCAGATAGACCGCTTCGTCATAAGCCTCGCTGCTGCCATGACCAAAGAATAAGTCGGCCTGATGGAAGCGGCTCACCGCGAAACGTACATAATCGCGCACCGTGTACAGATCTTGCGTGGCCAAGGGGAAGTGTCGATTCATGTGTACTTTCAGTGTTTGTTCTTTGCGTTTGATTTGGGTTTTTCAGCCGGTGTCGTTGCGTCATCAGCTGGTTTATCCAAACCGTCACGGTATTTGTGCTTATGGATGTCGTAGCGCAACAACAAGATGAAGGCGATCAGCACAAAAGCTAAAATCAATATAAGTGTCATGACTCAGTTCACCAACAGATTGTTCAAAGTGTATTGATAAGTTAATTTCAACGGCTCGATGTCGGCCACGCGCACGCATTCGTTGAGTTTATGGATGGTGGCATTGAGCGGGCCGAACTCGATGACTTGCGGGCAGATGTCGGCAATGAAGCGTCCATCCGAAGTACCGCCGCTGGTGGAAAGTTCGGGCGTGATGCCATAGGCCTGTTCGATTGCATTACTAATCGCCACCACCAGACTGCCTTTGGCAGTGAGATAGGGCTTGCCGGACAACTCCCAGACTAAATCGTATTCAACTTTGTGCTTATCCAAAATGGCATGCACCTTGTCCTGCAACTGCTGCGCGGTGCTGGCGGTGGAGAAGCGGAAGTTGAACAAGATCGCGGCTGTACCCGGCACCACGTTGGTTGCACCGGTGCCGCTGTTCATATTGGAAATCTGCCAAGAGGTGGACGGGAAGTATTCGTTGCCGTTATCCCAAGTGGTAGTGGCCAACTCCGCGATAGCGGGTGCGACCATATGGATGGGGTTGTTCACCAGATGCGGATAGGCGATGTGGCCTTGTACGCCTTTGACAGTGAGCGTGCCGTTGAGCGAACCGCGTCGGCCATTCTTGATCATGTCGCCCACCTTCTGGTTGGAAGTTGGCTCGCCCACGATGCAGAAATCTATAGTCTCGCCGCGTGCTTGCAACGCTTCCACCACGCGCACCGTACCATCCACCGCCACACCTTCTTCGTCGGAAGTGATGAGCAAAGCAATCGAGCCATTGTGCTTGGGGTGTTCGGCGATGAAGGCTTCGATGGCCGTGATAAAGGCCGCGATGGAAGTCTTCATGTCGGCTGCGCCGCGACCATACAACATGCCGTCGCGTAGGGTGGGTTCAAAAGGTGGGGAGAACCACGACTCGGGCGGACCGCTAGGTACCACGTCGGTGTGTCCAGCAAACACCACCACCGGGCTGGTCGTACCACGGCGCGCCCACAGATTGTCGACGCTGCCGTAACGCATACGCTCGATGCTAAAACCCAGCTTGCTCAAGCGTTCGATGAGAATGTCTTGGCAGCCCGCATCATCGGGCGTGAGAGACCGACGGGCGATCAGTTGTTTGGCGAGTGCTAAAGTGTCTGACATAAAAATTTTAGAGTTTGAATATACGAGTATAGGCATCGGTGTCGAAGCCCACATGGAGTAACTTGCCGTCAAGTTCGAGTAAAGGACGTTTGATGACGCTGTGCTTTTCCAACATCAAGGCCAGTGCGCTTGTTTTGTCGCAGACCTGCTGCTTGCGCAGTGCGTCGAGTCCCCGCCAAGTAAGCCCATTGCGGTTGACAAGACGTTCCCATTCGGTCTGTTGCATCCAATTCTGCGCGATTGCATCGCTCAATCCGTGTTTCTTAAAGTCATGGAATTCGACACTGATGTCGTGCTCGTTGAGCCAATCCCTGGCTTTTTTTACCGTGCTACAGTTGGCGATACCATACAACTTCATTTAGGTCCGCCCATATTGAGTTGGATGTCGCTGAAGTCAGTTTTTTCACCACTATCCGGGGCAAGCCCCTGTTGATAAGCAGCTTGCTGGGTAGTCTTGGTACCGCTGGAAAACTCGATCAGACTGGATAAGTTGCTTGAGGAATCGGCATGGCGCATCGCTTCTTCTTTGGTGATCTTGCCCGCTTTGATAAGCTTGTACAGTGCTTGTTCAAAGGTCTGCGAACCGGCCGAAACACTCTTCTCGATCGCGTCGCGTATCTTTTCGATCTCGTCGTTCTTGATCAGGTCGGCAATCAATGAGGTCTTGAGTAAGATCTCCACAGCGGGGATCAACATACCGTCCACGCCACGCACCAGACGCTGCGAGACCACCGCACGCAGACACATGGAGAGATCCGATAGCACGCTCATACGCGATTCGTACGGGAAGAAGTTCACGATCCGGTTAAGCGCGTGATAACTGTTGTTGGCGTGCAGGGTGGTTAAACACAAGTGCCCAGTCTGGGCAAAGATCAGCGCGTGTTTCAAGGTCTCGCGGTCACGCACCTCGCCTATCATCAGCACATCTGGTGCTTCACGCATACCGCTGGACAAAGCATGGTCGTAAGACAAAGTGTCCGTGCCGATCTCGCGTTGGTTCACGATAGATTTTTCATGCGTGAAGATGTATTCGACGGGATCTTCTATGGTCAGGATATGCCCGCTGGTAGTGCTGTTGCGGTGTTCTATCATGGCTGCCAGCGTAGTCGACTTGCCCGAACCTGTGGCCCCCACCACCAAAACCAGACCACGTTTTTCCATAATCAGTTCTTTGAGTATGGTCGGCAGATTCAGGTGCTCTACGTCACTAATTTTGCCTTTGACATGGCGTATCACCATGGCCACATCGCCACGCTGACGGAATACGTTGACCCGGAAGTTACCTATGGTCGGATCGCGAAAGGAAAAGTTCATCTCCATCTGCAACTCGAACTCATCGATTTGACTCGGTGACATCAACTCATAGGCGATCTGCTTGATCATCTCACCATCTAGAACTTGAGAGTTGACCGGCATGGCCTTACCTTCGATCTTGATGTTGACCGGTGCACCGACCGAAAAGAACAGATCGGAAGCTTGCTTGTCAGCGGCAAGTTGCAGCAATGGTGTGACGATCATGATGTTCTCCTGTGAGTGAGAGACTAGGGACAGCGTGCTGACGTCCCTATGGTATTTAGATACCGCGCAACAATTCGTTGATACCAACCTTGCTCAAAGTTTTTGCATCGACCTTCTTGACGATGACCGCGCAATACAAGCTGTACTTGCCGTCTGCGGAAGGCAAACTGCCGCTTACCACCACCGAGCCGGCGGGTACGCGACCATACATCACTTCGCCCGTTTCGCGGTCGTAGATCTTGGTGCTTTGACCGATGAACACACCCATCGAGATGACCACGTTGTCTTCAAGAATGACACCCTCAACGATCTCAGAACGCGCACCAACAAAGCAGTTATCACCAATGATTGTTGGGTTGGCTTGTACTGGTTCGAGCACGCCACCGATACCCACGCCGCCGCTCAGATGCACGTTCTTACCAATCTGTGCGCATGAACCGACCGTCGCCCAGGTATCTACCATGGCACCTTCATCAACATACGCGCCGATGTTCACATAAGAAGGCATCAGCACCACGTTCTTGGCGATGAACGCGCCTTTGCGCGCTGC
>JAVHRA010000037.1:0-13426 GCA_036171395.1 Gallionella sp.
CGGGCTTTTTGATCGACACCTTGGGGCGTCAGTAAATATGCGTAGGCCAATTTATTTTCGCTATTGCGAAAGTTATTCACTTTGAGAAACCCCTTTTCCACCAAAGCATTCAGGCAGAAATTAACTTTCCCCAAACTTACTCCCAATCGCTTCGCTAATACTCTCTGACTCAAGTCAGGGGTTTTTTCGAGTGTTTTAAGCAAGTGATAACTAATCGATTGGTCTGACATTTAAGTGCGTTCACAATATGAACGAGCATTAGAGCAATCTATGTACTGCACTGTCAAGTGCCGCGACAGCGCAGCTCTAGTGTATAGCTTGCAGCAACACCGTTACACCGAAACTGCGCCTTCCTCTACGGTGAAAATCCGCCTGTGCTCTCGAATTGCATATCGGTCTGTCATACCGGCAATATAGTCAGCAACCGCTCTTGCATGATCAACTTGTGCATACGCTTGAAACTGCGGTGGAAGTAATCGCGCATCTTCCATGAATACGGCAAAGAGCTCAGTAATTATTCGTTGTGCCTTATTACTCATACGCATCACTTTATAGTGTCGATACAAATGCGTGTGCAAAAACTTCTTAAGTGACCGTTGTTGTTCATTTATTTCATCACTAAAAACCAACATGGGGGGGGCTTTGCGCACATCATCAAGGTTGGATATTTGATATCTGCGGATGTTACTTTCGCTACTCTCGATCACATCACTTACCAGCTTGTTTATCATGTGGCGTATGGTCTCGTGAACCAAGCGGCGCTCATCTATGTTCGGATATGAACTTCTAATGTGATTCATTTGATTGGACACCAACGGCACTTCACGCAGTTGTTCTAGGGTAATCAGTCCTGAACGCAACCCATCGTCTACATCGTGATTGTTGTAGGCAATCTCATCTGCCAAATTGGCAACTTGAGCTTCTAGGGATGGCCGCTGATCTTTTAAAAACCGCTCGCCTACGTCCCCCAATATTGCCGCATTGGCCTTAGAACAATGCTTGAGTATGCCCTCACGCGTTTCAAAGCAAAGATTCAAGCCGTCAAAGCGGACATAACGTTCTTCCAAGCTATCAACAACACGCAATGACTGTAGATTGTGTTCGAAACCGCCAAATTCTTTCATGCATAGATTTAAGGCGTCTTGGCCTGCATGACCAAATGGGGTATGCCCTAAGTCGTGGGCTAGTGAAATCGCCTCCGCTAGATCCTCATTCAAGTTCAGACGGCGGGCTATCGATCTTGCTATCTGTGAAACTTCAATACTGTGCGTGAGCCTCGTCCTGAAGAGGTCGCCCTCATGATTCACAAATACCTGGGTCTTGTATTCCAAGCGCCTAAACGCGCCAGAGTGGATGATACGATCCCTATCACGCTGAAATTCACTACGGCCATTAGGCGCATCTTCCTGTATTCGCCGGCCTCTGGAGTTACTTTCGCTGACTGCGTATGTTGCAAGGTCACGCATGGATGCACGCTTTCAAGGTCTCGTGCAATTTGACCAAAGGTACATCGCTTTCGATAACAGCCTGCCCCAGCTGCTTCAACAATACGAATCGGATCTTGCCGCCTTCGACTTTTTTATCCATTCCCATCAACTCAACATACCTATCCACGCCCAAATCAGGTGCAACAACTGGAAGATTAGCGCGTTGAAATATATTACGCACTCGCGCCACATCTATTTGGCTTATCCAGCCCATTCTCCTTGATAACTCGGCTGCCATTATTGTGCCCGCTGCAACAGCTTCTCCATGCAACCAAACGCCAAAACCAAGTCCTGATTCGATTGCATGCCCAAACGTATGGCCTAGATTGAGCAATGCTCTTTCTCCATTTTCATACTCATCAGCGCTAACCACTTCTGCTTTATTCTCACAACTCCTTCTAATTGCATATGCAAGTGCTGCTGGATTACGACTTAGCAGTCCATCCATATTTGCCTCTAACCATTCAAGAAATTTTATATCCCTGATTAATCCATATTTAATAACCTCAGCCAGACCCGCAGATAGCTCCTTATCTGGTAACGTATTCAATGTATCTATGTCCGCAAGAACTATTTGTGGCTGATAGAATGCACCTATCATGTTTTTGCCCAGTGCATGATTAACGCCTGTTTTACCACCTACCGAGGAGTCGACTTGTGCAAGCAAAGTTGTTGGGACTTGTATAAAGGGAACGCCACGCAGATAGGTTGCAGCAGCAAAGCCTGTCATATCACCGATCACCCCACCACCCAACGCAATCAGAGGCGTGCTGCGTTCGCATCTCTCATTCAACAGGCTGCTATAGATACTATTCAGCGTATCAGTGTTTTTAAATGATTCCCCATCTGGCAAAATCACTGTAGAAACTGCCACTCCTGAGAGCGTTAGTTGATTCTTCAAGCCCTCAAGATACAAAGGCGCGACTGTTGTGTTAGTGATGATTGCAACCTTTTTTCTCGGTATGTATTTTGTCAAAAGATCTGTATCACTAAGCAACCCGGAACCTATTAGAATTGGGTAGCTTCTATTATTCAACTCAACATTTAATTTCCCAAGCATTCCTTTTCCTCCTGATACTGTTTTTTTATATTCTTGTATTTTTTCTTCCAACCGCAATGTCAGACTATTCACGCTTTGCCGCCCCGTTTGAATCACAATATCTGCAACTTCAAGATATATTGGATTTCTTTCAGCATAGAGTTCATTTATTTTATTAAGAGGATTTTCTGTTTGCAGCAATGGTCTGGCTTTATCATGCCTAGTGCGCATCCATAGTTCAGTTGGACTAGCCTGTAGATAGATCACTACTCCATTTTTTCTCAGCAGGGCTCGATTCTTCTCAGCCAACACTGCCCCCCCCCCCGTGGCAAGTACAACAGAATTATTATGCAGTATGAATTCTAATTCGGCCGATTCGCGTTGCCTAAATCCGCCCTCCCCCTCTACATCAAATATATGACTAATTGAGACTCCTGTCCTATTTTGGATCTCAGTATCGCTATCTAAAAAAGCCATATTTAATTGCTTAGCTAAGGCCCTACCCACAGTAGACTTTCCAGACCCCATCATTCCAACTAGTATGATGTTGTCCAAATCTCGTTTCATATCCATATAAATACTCATTACTATTAATACGTTGCAAAAGAAAAGCCCGGTGTGAGCCGGGCATGACTTTTGCTACAGTAATAATTTATTTTAAATTCAATGTGTCTTTCATGATTTTGGGAGTGATGAACACTAGCAACTCAGATTTCTTATCCGTTTTAACTCTGCTCTTAAACAGGTATCCAATGACTGGTATATCACCTAATAAAGGCACTTTATTCACATCATCACCTTCTACTTGAGCGTATACACCACCAATTACTACTGTACCGCCATTCTCTACCAACACCTGGGTATTGACCTTATTAGTATTTATGCTAGGAACTTGCTGCGTGCCATACAGCACACCTACAGAGTCTTTATTGACTTTCACATCCATAATCACATTATCGTCAGGTGTGATTTTAGGTTTAACCAGTAGACTCAAAGTAGCTTTCTTAAAGGAAACTGTTGTAGCACCCGCGCTGGTCGCAGAGTTATATGGCACTTCCGTTCCGGTCTCAACCAACGCTTCAGCATTGTCGGCAGTCACCACACGAGGACTAGAAATTATCTTACCTTTACTATCAGTTTCTAGGGCTTGCAGTTGCAGCGACAATATCTGAGTTCCTGCACGATTAAATAGCAATGTTGTCAAATTACCAACGGCTGTACCAATTGGTGCTGCTACCCCAGCGCTAACTACCGTACCAGGCGCAGGATTTGGAGCGCCCAGCCCCCTAGGGGTGTACACAGAAGTTGTACCTAAACTGCGGCTGAAACCATCTGTTGCCTCTACCACGCGAGCCTCAATCATCACTTGGCGAACGGGGATATCGACTTGCGCAATGATTTTGCGTACTTCATCCAGCTTGCTAGGCGTATCTTGGATAAACATTTGATTAGTTCTATCATCCCAAACCGCACTGCCACGCTTAGAAAGCAATCTTTGCTTATCATCAGTCAGTATCTTCTTAAATGCCTCAGCTTTTATATAATTCAACTGGAAGGTTTCAGTCCTCAAGTCCTCAAGTTCTGATATTTCCTGACGTGCAGTTAAATCAATTTTCTCCTTAGCAGCAATTTCTTCTCTTGGTGCGACCTGAATGACATTGCCATTCTTACGCATATCTAAACCACGGCTTTGCAATATGATGTCTAATGCCTGATCCCAAGGAACATCCTTAAGGCGCAATGTCAGGTTGCCTGTAACCGTATCACTAATCACTACGTTCAGATTGGTGAAATCAGCAATCACATTCAATGCTTCCCTTACAGCAATATTTTGGAAGTCTAATGTCAGCTTTTCACCGGCGTAACCCACCTGATTGCTTTTCACAAGCTTGTTTGGATCTTCAATAACTGGCTTAACTTCTACGATGAATTTATTGTCGGTCTGATATGCGGCATATTCCCACAACCCCTTTGGCTCTATGACCATTTGTACATTTTCGCCTTTAACGTATGTATCCACGACCTGCACAGGGGTACCAAAATCAGCCACATCTAACTTGCGCTGCAGACTGTGCGGCAAACTTGTTTTAACATAGTCGACAATCAACTTACTGCCCTGCTGTTTAATATCGATTCCAGTGGATGCGTCAGACAAGTCAACCAGAATGCGCCCTTCCCCCCCTTTTCCGCGCCTGAAATCCACATCACGCAGCGCATGACTTTGGATACCCGACTTGGCTACTGAAAACTTCGATGTATCAGCAGCCTCAGACGTCGCAGCGCTTTTAGTCTTCAGTGTAATAATCAGGCTATTACCATCCACCTTAGTTTCATAAGTGTTCATTTGATTGAGATTAATTACCAGACGTGTCCTAGCGCCAGCCTGTATAAAGTTGACGCTACGCAAATCTCCTTCATTAATATCCTGAGCCGTTTTACCTGCTGAATTAGCGGTATTTGAGAAATCAAATGCAATTCTAGGTGGAGTATTTATTGAGAATCCATTGGGTGAAATAGCCAACGGTTGAGTCAAATCAACTTTCAGCACTACAGTGCCATTTCCAACGTTACTGGCACTAACGCCTGTGATGCTATTTTGCCCGGCATCAAGGGCATACGCAGCCCCCCCCCCGACAGAAGATACAAAGATTAGCAGTCCAAAAAATACTTTAAATACGCTTTTAATCTGGCTCATTTTTGACTCCTAATTCACTCAACTAATTGCAGGGTGCTCATACGCTCGGTCCAATCACCGGAGCTATCCTGTACCATTTCTTTTACCTGCACTTCTGCTCCCTGCACATCTAAAATCTTGCCGAAGTTTAATCCCAAATAATTTCCCACTTTTACACGATATATTTTCGTGTCTGGGGCTCTGATTACAGCATAACCCACATTTTTTTGTTGCAAATAACCAACCATTTTCAAAGTTTCTAGCGGAAATTCCTCCAATGCCTCTTTGGGTCTATCCAAATCCGGCTGATTAAGTCCAGCTTTTCCTCCTGCCCGCAAATCTGGCTTTCTTGGTTTAAATGGATCAGCAAGACTCGTAGAATTATCATAGGCAAACGGCTCGTATGGCTTGACTTCAGGCGCCGGGGGTATTTTCCCACGCAAATCAGACCCAGAGTTCTTTACATAATCTCTTAAATCCTGAAATTCTTCCCCACCGCAACCAAGCAACATGATGGACAACAAAGCCGCGTATATTAGCTTCATCTTGCCCCCCCTACTTTTGTAGTTTTCTTTTGTGCCGCGACTTCATTTTCATCAAGATATCGATATGTTTTTGCCTGCGCCTCCATCACCAACCCACCTTGACTCGGACTAATCGAAACATCGTTCAAAGTCACAATTCGCGGCAACATTGAAATATCACTAGCAAACCTACCTAAATCATCATAATTTCCACTGACCTTAATTGATATCGGTTGCTCAACAAATGAGCCATCAATAACCACTTCAGATCCTGGTTTAAACAAGTCAAACTGCAAGCCGCGCCCCAGTCCAGCTTGATTTATATCGGTCAACAAAGCGTCCATTTCAGACTTATTGGGCAACTGCTTAAGTAACGCGCCAAGCGACTCTTGAGTCTCTATCAATTGTTTTTTGATTAAATCCAAGTTGATAGCCTGCTTCTTTTTATCGAGAAAAGTCACTTTAAGACCATCCTCTTCCGATTTCGCCGCCTGCAAAATATCCCACTGTCCTTTGGAGTCGAGCATCACTCCCAAGGCTATTGCTCCGGCAAACATCGCAAAAAACGCCATCAACTTCGCAGACCATGGCCAAGACCCCGGATCTTGTGGGTTTAAGTTTTTTAACTCGTCAAAGTTGATCATGCTTTCAGCCCTTATTAACTACAGGTTTACTTACGGTTTCTACCATCGTTTGCTCTTTAGTTATTCCAAAAGTCAGGGTGTATTCGCTCACGCGCGCACCCGCGTTGGTTGCGGCGTGAATTTCGATTAAAGCAGGCCCCTCTAGCCATGGCGATGCATCAATAGCGCGCATTAAAGTTGACACCCGAGCATTAGACTGAGCATAACCAACCATAGTTATCTTTCCTCCCGCTTGCTTTAGTGTCTTTATATAGACACCATCCGGTAGTATCCTGAGCATCTGATCCATCAAATGAACCACATCTGCTCGTGTACTTTGCAATCGCTCTACTACACTTTTTCGAGCAAGCAACGAGGCGGTCTGCTCACGCAGTTTTTTGATTTCCTCTATTTGCTTATCCAGAATTGTTATTTCCTGCTTTAAATATAGATTGCGCCTCTCCTGATAGGAAATTTTGGCACTTATGACACCATGAATCATTGCAATCAAAAAGGCACCAGCCACCACACTAATAACACTTAGTGCCATGAACTGAACTTTTCTTGCTCGCCTTTTTTCCGCTCGGTGCGGCAGTAAATTGATGCGTATCATGATGGATCAAACCTCCTCATAGCCAAACCGCAGGCGATTATCAGTGCTGGAGCATCCATTTGTAGCTGCCTAGGTTTGATTCTGCTCGACAATGTCATGAGAGCGAATGGGTTAGCGACCATCGTGCTTACTTGCGTCTTGGTAGCTACAGCATCATCCAATCCAGGCAATACTGCACACCCCCCAGCCAAGACGATGTAATCAACTTGATTGTATTGCGAAGATGTAAAGAAGAACTGAAGTGCCCTTGCGATTTCCATCACCACATTTTGACGGAATGGCGACAACACATCGTTCTCATAGTTGTCTGGCAACCCACCAGCACGTTTTGCTGATTCCGCCTCTTCAGCCGACAAACCAAATGTTGTCTGTATTTGCTGAGTTAACTGATTGCCGCCAATCTGCTGATCCCGGGTATAAACCGATTGACCGTTTCTCAGTACATTGATATTCATCACATTGGCGCCTATATCCACCAATGCTATACACAAATCATTCGCCCCGCCCGGCAGCTGCGCCGTTATATGACTAAATGCCGATTCGGCTGCGTAGGTTTCAACATCCACCACTACTGCCTTTAATCCAGCAGACTCGGCAGCTGCAACCCTATCTTCCACATTCGCCTTACGCGAAGCAGCCAATAACACTTCCAACTCTTCGGCATTCCCAGCTGCCAATCCAAGCACTTGAAAATCGAGATTCACCTCATCTAGCGCAAACGGTATATATTGATTCGCTTCCGATTCTACTTGATACTCTAAATCCTCTTCACGTAAGCCGGCGGGCAACATTATCTTTTTAGTAATGACCGCTCCAGCAGGCAAAGCCAAGCTTACGTTTTTGATTTTCCCCCCCAGACGCTTCCAAGCCCTTCTTAAGCTTTCGGATACCGCATCCAGATTGTTTATATTGCCATCACTGACTGCGTCTTTAGGCAGAGGCTCTATCGCATACCGCTCCACCATGTAGCCGGCACTTTTTGGCAACTGACTTAGTTCGACCATTTTGACTGATGACGTACCAATATCTACCCCAATCATGGGCGGCGTTTTGGTTTGTAAAAAGTCTAAGGGGATATCAAAATTTACTTTAGGCATAGACCGTTTAGCGCTGTTCTGTATAAAGTGGTTTAAATCCTAGCAATAACTACAGAAAGTGTAAAGCCATTTTTAGAATGGCTGTCAAGTTGCTTAACTCGATATAATGTCGGACTTTTCTGAATTTGCTTGTTAACACATTTCGGGACTATTTTCATGCTCTCTCGCCGCCTGACATTACCATTACTCATTATCGCGGCAATTTTGCTCCTGCCCGTAATTCTGCTAAGCATCGCTGTTTTGCTGATCTACCCCACTTTGCCATCCTTGGAGTCACTAACTGACTACCACCCCAAAATACCTCTACGTATCTACACCCAAGAGGGCAGCTTGCTCGGCGAGTTTGGGGAAGAACGGCGTGCCTTAGTCAAAATAGACGAAGTTCCTTTGCTAATGAAACAGGCAATCTTGGCTGCTGAAGATGACAGATTCTACGAGCACGGAGGGGTGGATTACGTCGGCGTGTTGCGTGCCGCTCTTTCCAATTTTTCTGCTGGCGGTGTAAAGCAAGGAGCTAGCACCATCACCATGCAAGTAGCTCGTAATTTTTTTCTCACTAAGGAAAAAACACTGACGCGTAAATTTAACGAGATTCTGCTTTCATTCAAAATTGAAAGTGCCTTAACTAAGGATGAAATCCTGCAGTTATATATCAATCAAATTTACTTGGGTCAACGCGCTTACGGATTTGCCACAGCCTCTCAGGTATATTTCAACAAACCCCTTACACAACTTTCGACGGCTGAATTTGCCATGTTAGCTGGCTTACCCAAAGCGCCCTCTGCTTTCAATCCTGTTGTTAATCCCAAACGTGCCAAGTTGCGTCAGTTATATGTATTACGCAGAATGCATGAACTTAAGTTTATCAGTGACGTCGACTTTCAATCAGCTCAAGCTCAACCACTCAATACTCATCATCTTGCCAACCCCCTTAGTCAAGCTGACTACCTGACTGAAATGGTCAGAAATGTGATGTTCGACAAATTCGGAGATGCTACCTACACCCAAGGGTTCAAGGTTTACACCACGATACGACAAGCTGATCAATTTGCCGCCTACACAGCGGTTCGTAAAAGCGTGTTGGATTATGATAGGCGACATAGCTACCGTGGCCCAGAGAGTTATGTCGACATCAGTAATGGCAATAGCGATGAACAACTTGAAGATTTGTTACAAGACACTTCTGATAGTGGCGACCTAATTGCAGCGATCGTTATTGAAGCGTCGAGCAAGTCCGTATCAGTCTACGTAAAGGGCGGCGAACGCATCACTTTATCTTCAGACGCCCTTAAATTTGCTGAGCGCGCCCTCAGCAACAAAACCCCACTCAACCAGCGCATTATTGTTGGCTCCATAATTCGTATTCAAAAGGACGATAAAGGTGCATGGCAAATCAGTCAGCTGCCCCAAGTTGAAGCCGCTTTCGTGTCTGGTGACCCACAAACTGGCGCTATCTATTCCTTAATTGGTGGTTTTGATTTCAATAAAAATCAGTTCAACCATATTACGCAGGCTTGGCGTCAGCCTGGTTCGAGCTTTAAGCCTTTTATTTACTCTGCCTCACTGGAAAAGGGTCTAACACCCGCAACGGTGATTAATGACGCTCCGCTAGATTTTGATGCGCAGCAAACTGGTAGCGAGCCTTGGCATCCCAAGAACTATGATGGCACTTACGATGGCCCCATACGCATGCGACAAGCTCTCATCAAGTCCAAGAACCTTGTTTCCATTCGTATCTTGCAATCTATCACGCCTAAATATGCGCAGGACTATGTCACCAAGTTTGGATTTGACGCAGACCGTCATCCCCCCTATTTAACTATGGCACTGGGTGCGGGTCTTGTCACCCCGTTACAGATGCTAACCGGCTACTCAGTGTTTGCAAATGGGGGATATAAAATTAGTCCTTATTTCATACAGCGCATCGAAGATGATAAGGGCAATGTGCTTAGTCAAGCCGCACCTGTCGTAGCTGCCAACGGTGCTGAGCAGGTGATTGATACTCGTAACGCATTCACGATGGTCAACATGATGCAGGATGTCGTTAAACATGGCACCGCAATACGAGCAATGTCCCTTGGCAGACAGGATCTGGCGGGTAAAACAGGCACGACTAGCGACTCTATTGATGCCTGGTTCTGTGGCTTCCAGCCTACCGTGGTGGGGATATCCTGGCTAGGCTTCGATCAACCACGCAGCTTGGGCGACAAGGAGACAGGTGGGGGTGCTGCGCTACCGATGTGGATAGGCTATATGGACAAAGTCCTAAAGAATGTCCCCGAGGCCACCTATACTGCACCGGATGGCATCGTTGCTGTTCGTATCAACGATGCCGGACAACGCGATGACAATGGAACACGTACAGAATATTTCTATAAAGAAAATGTTCCATCCGCCATGCCAACAGTAAGCACGGGTGAAGTCACCCCCCAGACTGAGCTCATCAAAGATCAGTTGTTCTAAAGCGAGTACCGCATGACCAAGGAATCAAACCATAGGCGTGATCTAATGCGCGAGCAATTGGCACATCAAGCAGCTAAGCTCATGGCTGAAGATGGCATTACTGACCATGCATATGCGAAACGCAAGGCAGCCAAACAGCTTGGCGCCATCGATACACACCACTTGCCTAGCAACGAAGAAATCGATAACGCACTACGTAGCTTTCGCATGCTGTTTCAAGGCGTAAAACATGCGACAGTATTGAGCGCGTTGCGCACCGAAGCGTTGGACAATATGAAGTTATTGTCCGAATTCCATCCCTATCTTACTGGCTCCGTGTTAACTGGGTTGGCGGGCGAGAACTCCGATATCAACATCATGCTGTTTTCAGACGATGCCAAGGCGGTGTTGTTGTTCCTGCTCAAACACAACATAGATTTCGACGACGGTGAGTGGCGGATGCGCCTGAATGGACACGAAGAATCCGTACCGAGTTACACGCTGACCGGGCCTTCTGGCGTGCAAAGTCATATCATTGTATTGCCAGAAAATGCTAGGCACAGCGGCACACGTCATCCAGAAACACACGCGGATATCGCCGCCGTAACGGCTTTGCTGGCGCAATGATATCGGCGATGGTTACCTTGCTATCAGGCTTGCTTTAACCAGCGCGCCGC
Organism: Gallionella sp.; assembly: GCA_036171395.1. Classification (GTDB taxonomy): domain Bacteria; phylum Pseudomonadota; class Gammaproteobacteria; order Burkholderiales; family Gallionellaceae; genus Gallionella. Next base: position 11,177 of record JAVHRA010000037.1, read on the forward strand.
ATCAAGCGCAAAGTAGGTCAATATCCCATCCGCACCGGCACGCTTGAATGCCATCAACGATTCAAGCACACATGCCTCCTCGTTCAACCAACCATTTTGTGCAGCCGCCTTAAGCATGGCGTACTCGCCACTGACCTGATAGACGAAAGTTGGTGCTTTGAACTCGTCTTTGACACGGCGCACGATATCCAGATAAGGCATACCGGGTTTGACCATGACCATATCAGCACCTTCTTGCAGATCCAGACCAACCTCCCATAGCGCTTCGTCGGAGTTAGCCGGATCCATTTGGTAAGTATATTTATTACCCTTGCCCAGATTGCCGCTGGAGCCGACCGCATCACGGAAGGGACCGTAAAAGCTGGAAGCATATTTTGCGGAATAGGCCATGATGCGCGTATGAATGTGACCCTCGCTATCGAGTGCTGCGCGCACGGCACCGATACGCCCGTCCATCATATCGGAAGGCGCAACCACATCGGCACCCGCAGTGGCATGGCACTGCGCTTGCTTGGTCAGCACCGCAATCGTCGCATCGTTCAGTACATAACCGCTTGCATCGATTAAACCGTCTTGACCGTGACTGGTGTAAGGATCAAGTGCGATGTCGGTCATCACACCTAATTCAGGAAATGCCTGCTTGATTGCAGCAACAACGCGGGGCACCAAACCAGCAGGATTGTATGCCTCCTCGGCGCCTAAACTCTTTAGTGGCGTATCGATGACTGGGAATATAGCCATCATCGGAATACCCAGCTTTACGCACTGCTCTGCATCTTTGAGCAACAGGTCCAAAGTCTTGCGTTGCACACCCGGCATGGACTTCACATCTTCGACCTTATTACTTCCTTCGAGCACGAAAACGGGATAGATAAAATCTGCCGGAGTAAGTATATGCTCTCGCATCAAGTCTCTTGAAAAGGCATCACGGCGCATACGACGCATACGTGTCTGGGGGTATTTACCTAAGATCTGCATAAATTTCCTAATATTCGAATTATTTTTGAACTAATTTGAAAACTGCCACTCCGAACGTGTGAATGATGATGAATCGTTCCACGTTTCTCCTCCCTGAGCGTGCATCTTAACCAAGTTAAGATTTTGAGCCCCCGCCAGGGGGCTTCTTTTTTCTCAATACTAAACTCCACACCCTGCCGAATTGGACGACTTATTCCTCTGGCGTGTATTCACCTGCGGAATCAAATTCATTCTCAGCTGCGAACCATCCTGCAATGACTGCTTCCGCCTCTTCCATCCCCTGCTTTTTCAAACTGGAGAATAACTGGACCGAGCAATGCGGAAAAAATTCAAGCAAGTGCGCACGCACCTTCATCAAAGTCTGAGTCGCCTGTTGTCGGCTGTATTTGTCTGCTTTAGTGAGTAGTATGTGCACAGGCTTGTTGGTGGGCGCAAACCAGTCCAGCATCGCTTCATCCAACTCTGTCAGTGGGTGACGTACGTCCATGATGACCACCAAACCACATAACTCATCGCGTTGTTGCAGATACTGAGTGAGCAATGTCTCCCAATGCTTCTTGCTTTCAGGTGGCACCTTGGCATAACCGTAACCGGGCAAATCGACCAGGTAGTTGTTGGGACTCAGGGAGAAGAAGTTCAGATGCTGGGTGCGCCCCGGCGTCTTACTCACATAAGCCAAACGCACATGATTCGCCAGCGTATTGATAGCCGAAGACTTGCCTGCATTGGAGCGTCCCACGAATGCAACTTCTTTACCGCCGTGCTGAGGCAGGTCTTTGAAGTGATTCACCGTGGTAAAAAAGGTTGCTTGGGAAAATAGTCCCATTACTTCCAACCCGCGAAGATTTTATCGGCAGCCGCGATGGTTGCCGCAATGTCTGTTTCAGTATGCGCAGCCGAGACGAATCCTGCCTCGAATGCCGAAGGTGCCAGATATACTCCTTCATTTAGCATGGCATGGAAGAAACGATTAAACGCTGCTTTATCGCAGCTCATCACTTCCGCATAACTGGTCGGCACCGCGCTGCTAAAATAGATGCCGAACATACTTCCGATTGATTGCGCGCTGAAGGAGATGCCATGTTTTTTGGCGACTTGTGTCAGACCTTCTGTCATCTGTTTGGCCAACTGTGTCAGGCGCTCATAGAAGCCGGGCGCTTGAACCAACTTGAGCGTAGTCAGACCGGCTGCGACTGCAACTGGATTACCTGACAGCGTACCGGCTTGATACACCGCACCCAAAGGCGCGAGGCATTGCATGATGTCGCGACG
>JAVHRA010000037.1:13526-19797 GCA_036171395.1 Gallionella sp.
TACCGGCTTGATACACCGCACCCAAAGGCGCGAGGCATTGCATGATGTCGCGACGACCACCAAAGGCCGCTGCCGGAAGACCACCACCCATCACCTTACCCAGCGTAATCAGATCGGGCTTGATGCCAAAATGACCGTGCGCGCCTTGCAAACCCACGCGGAAACCGGACATCACTTCGTCCAATATCAGCACTGCACCGTACTTGGTGCACAGATTGCGCATCGCATCGAGGAAATCACGCTTAGGCAGAATCAAGTTCATATTGCCGGCCACAGGCTCGACAATCACTGCAGCAATCTCGTCACCATACTCAGCAAAGGCTTTTTCCAAACCGGCAGCATCGTTGTAATCAAGCACCGTAGTGAGTGCCGCAATTTCAGCGGGTACACCTGATGAGCTGGGTTGGCCGAAAGTTAATGCACCCGAACCCGCTTTGACCAACAGGCCATCGGAATGGCCGTGATAGCAACCTTCGAATTTTATGATGCGGGAGCGACCGGTAAAGCCTCGTGCCAAACGGATAGCAGTCATCGTCGCTTCGGTACCCGAACTGACTAGGCGCACCATTTCTAATGACGGCAGTATCTTGCACAGCATTTGTGCGATATCTAGCTCTGCAGCAGTCGGCGCACCAAAACCCAAACCTTCGGCAGCAGCGTCTTGAACGGCTTTGACCACTTCGGGATGACAATGACCAACAATCATCGGGCCCCATGAGTTCACATAATCAATATAGCGCTTGTCATCTGCATCCCACACATACGCACCCTTGCCACGCTTGAAAAACAGAGGCGTGCCGCCCACCGAGCGGAACGCGCGTACCGGTGAATTCACACCGCCGGGGATGAGCTTTTGTGAATCGTTGAAGAGTTGTTCGTTTTGTGTCGTCATTTCTTTCTGTCCACTTCTATGATTTATCTATCCGCTAATACGGAAAACTGCCTTGCTGTTTGTTCTATGTCTGTTGCCGAAAACACTGCCGAGATCACCGCCAGTGCATCCGCGCCCGCCTGAAGTAACTGCTCGCCGTTCTCTACAGTGATGCCGCCTATCGCGACGATGGGTAACTGCGTCTGCCGCCTGGCCTGCTGTAACACGTCCAAGCTCGCCACGACCGCTTTTGGCTTGACGCTAGAGGTAAAGAACGCGCCAAAGGCGATATAGTCCGCGCCATCCAGTTCTGCCTGTTGTGCCAAAGACCCGCGATTATAGCAAGACACGCCTATCAATTTGTCCGCACCCAATAGCACCCTAGTCGCCGCCACACTGCCATCTTCGCCACCCAGATGCACGCCATCGGCATCCACCTTTAAAGCCAAGCTAGCATCATCGTTGACGATGTAAGTGACACCATACTCGCGGGTCAAACTACGCAAAGCGCGAGCTTGATGCGAACGCAACTCACCATCGGCTATCTTGTTCCGGTACTGCAACACCTCGGCACCGCCATTCAGTGCGGCACGAACCTTGTCCAGCAATACTGCCGTGTCTAATTCGTCCGGCGTAATTGCGTACAGTCCTTTAATTGACGAGCGGAGTCTCTGCAGCCTCATCTTCTTCACTCCGCGCCCAAAACAATCGATCTGGGATGTGTTGCCCCATGCCGGGACGGAAGCCCGACTTCAAAGTCTGCCATGTATATTCTTGCGCTTCCATCACCGCTTCGGGCACGTCCACATCTTGCGCCAACAGGGCAGCGATAGCCGAGGCCAGCGTGCAACCAGAACCATGGTAGATGCCGGGCAGACGCTCCCAACTATCGGCACGCACCACGCCTTTTTCGTTGTACAAAGTGTTAGTGACTTTAGTAGTCTGTTCATGGGTGCCAGTGATCAGTACGTACTCACAGCCCATCGCCAGAATGCGCTTGGCACACTCTTCCAGCGAGGGATCATCGTTTTCATCGTCCTCATTTATCGCCAAACGACGGGCTTCTATGCTGTTGGGCGTGATGATGGTGGTCTGCGGGATAAGCAACTCACGCATCGCATCCAACATGTCGTCATCGGCCAATTCGTCACCACGACCGGAAGACAGCACGGGATCCAATACCAGCGGCACATCCGGGTAGTCAGCCAACACTTCGGCAATCGCCGGGATGTTCTCAACACTGCCCAACAAACCAATCTTGAATGCGGCAACGGGGACATCTTCCAACATGGCGCGCGCCTGATCGACCACCCAGTCGGCATCCATCGCCAGAACATCATCCACACCACTGGTGTCCTGCACCGTGATCGCAGTGACCACAGAGAGCGGGTGACAGCCCATGCTGGCAATGGTCAGGATATCGGCCTGAAGACCAGCACCACCACTCGGATCGGTGGCGGCAAAACTCATAACTAAAGGGAAGGATTCGGACATAGGGCAAGAATGTTAAGATGCGCGGCAAATTGAACATTTTACCCTATATGACGACGATTACCGAATACAAAACCTACATGTGCCTGATTTGTGGCTGGATTTATGACGAAGCAGCCGGCGCTCCTGACGAAGGGTTGAGCCCCGGCACGCGTTGGGAGGATGTGCCCATGAATTGGTCCTGCCCTGAATGTGAAGCCCGCAAAGACGACTTTGAGATGGTGGAGATCTGATGCGTATCCTACACACCATGTTGCGCGTGACTGACTTGGAAAAGTCTCTCGCCTTTTACAGCGAAGTCTTGGGCATGAAGCTACTGCGCCGCAAGGATTACCCCGAAGGAAGGTTCACACTGGCATTTATCGGCTATGGGGCTGAGTCTGACACTGCGGTCATAGAGCTGACGCATAACTGGGATGTGAGCGCCTATCAATTAGGTGACGCCTACGGTCACATCGCCATCGAGGTTCCCGATGCTTATGCAGCTTGCACCAGCATTAAACAGCGCGGCGGCAAGGTCACTCGTGAAGCGGGGCCGATGAAACATGGCGATACCGTGATTGCCTTTGCAGAAGATCCTGACGGCTACAAGATCGAGTTGATACAGAAGAAAACTGTCTAAAGCCCGTCCGCACAAGCATCAGTTCTTGGGCCGAGCCCCACAATAATTCGCCACATGAATGAAATCGTCGACGCTGAGATTCTCGGCGCGGAGTTGCGGATCGATAGACAACGCTGCGAAATCGTTCTCCTGCAGGTAACTACGCAAGGTGTTGCGCAAAGTTTTGCGGCGTTGCCCAAAGGCCGTTGCGACGACTGCAGAAAATAGCTTTTCGTCTTGCACCAAAATCTGTTCTAGCGGCAAAGGAATCATACGCACGATGGCGGAATCTACCTTAGGTGCGGGACGGAAAGATTCCGGCGGCACATCCAGCAACTTCTCCATCACAAAGCGATATTGCAACATCACCGACAGCCTGCCATAAGCCGGTGTTGAGTGCTCCGCGACCATGCGCTCCACGACCTCGTTTTGCAACATGAAGTGCATATCTGTAATGCGTTCCGCAAAAGCAGCGAAGTGAAACAACAGAGGCGTGGAGATGTTGTAAGGCAGATTACCTACGATACGCAACGGTGCACCCAAGGTGGAGAAATCGAACTCCAGCGCATCGCCCGCATGCACCACCAACTTGGTTTTCTCTTGGTCTTGCGGATAGTCATTATGCAAGCGCGCGATGATGTCTCTATCTATCTCCACCACATGCAATCTATCCAACTGTTTGAGCAATGGCCGCGTCAATGCGCCTAGCCCCGGACCGATCTCCACCATATTGTCTGCCGCAGCAGGACGTATACAAGACACAATGTCGGCGATGATGTTTTGGTCGACCAAAAAATTCTGGCCAAAATGCTTTTTGGCTTTGTGATTCATTTGCGATTCTCCAAAAAGCATTTCAGAGTAGGCTCATGCGCGCAGCGCGTGATGCCGGAACTAAACATCTTTTTGGCTTTATGGCTCATGGCGCTCCGTTTGTGACCTGCGTGGAGATAGCTTTTCATGTTTGGACATTTCCACTGCAAGCTTGATTGCTTCCAACAGGCTGCCGCTATCAGCCTTGCCGGTACCAGCAAGATCAAGTGCTGTGCCGTGGTCGACTGAGGTGCGGATAATAGGCATACCCAAGGTGACGTTCACACCTTGACCAAAACTGGCGTGCTTGAGCACAGGCAAGCCCTGATCATGAAACATGCTCAACACCGCATCGCATTGTGCCAACTTGTGCGGCGTAAACAGCGTATCTGCGGGCAGCGGCACGCTGACATCCATGCCTGCGGCGCGCAATTTATCCAGCACCGGTATCATCACATCGAGTTCTTCGCGACCTAAGTAGCCCCCTTCACCCGCATGCGGATTGAGTCCGGCTACCAAAATGCGTGGCCGAGCAATACCAAAACGACGTTGCAGATCACGCTGCAAAATGCGCAGCACTTGCTCCAATAGCGGAGCGGTGATGGCATCGGCGACTTCACGCAAGGGCAGATGGGTGGTCGCTAGGGCGACGCGCATTCCTCCGCCGACCAACATCATCACCACCAGCGGCGTATCCGTCTCTGCTGCCAGAAATTCTGTATGTCCGGTGAAAGCGATACCTGCGTCGTTGATGATGCCCTTGTGCACCGGTGCGGTGACCATGGCGGAAAACTCCCCGAGCAAACAGCCTTGCAAGGCTCGATTCAAGGTCTGCAACACATAAGCGCTGTTGGCCGAATTCAGCACACCCGTGGTTACCGGCGTCACTACTGGCACGTGCAATACCGTGAGGGTGTCGGCGCGCGTATGCACGGGCTCGCCCAATACATAATCCTGCACTTGCAATTTCAAACCCAGTTGTTCCGCACGCTGTTTGAGTAAGTGCTTGTCGGCAATAACAACCATTGCGGGTTGGTCTTGCCGTGCGGCCAATTGCACACACAGGTCCGGGCCGATGCCAGCCGGCTCGCCACTGGTGACGACTAGAGGACTGATCCGCACGTCTTAACCCTGTGTGCCGTTGTGATATTCAATGAAAGCTCGGTCACGTAACTGACGCAACCAGTCCTGGTAAAGCTCGTCAGATTTGAACGTGCCTATCGCGCTGCGTGCTTGCTGACGTTTCTGCTGCTCGCTGACATCGGTGTCACGCCGCTCTATCACCTGTATCAAATGCCAGCCGAATTGGGTCTGCGTAATGGCGATTTGGCCTGGTTTTAGTTTATTCATCGCGTCTTCAAAGCCGGAAACGGTCTGACCCGGCGAGAGCCAGTCCAAGTCACCGCCTTGCTGAGCACTGCCGTCCTCGGAGTTGAGTTTGGCCTGCTCTGCAAAATTGGCGCCGGCATCGATATGTTGTTTAATTTCCAAGATGCGCTGCTTAGCTTCCGTCTCCGGCATGATCTCGCTGGTCTTGATCAAAATATGGCGAGCATGCGTTTGCGTGATGACCACAGGCGCATTGGCACTGCGTTTTTCTAACAATTTCAGAATATGGAAACCACTCGCACTGCGCATCACCTCGGTGTTCTCACCTAGCTTCAACTTATGCAATACATCCAGAAAAGCAGGTGGCAACCGATCGCTGGCACGCCAACCCAAATCCCCCCCCTTGAGCGCATCCTTGGCATCCGAGGTACCGGCTGCAACTTGCGCGAAATCAGCACCGCTTTGCAACTGCTTATAGGCCAGATCGGCACGCGCCAAGCTGGCTTTGATTTTGTCCGCACTGGCCTGCTCCGGCACGACAACCAAAATATGCGCCAAATGGAACTCTTCCTTGTTCGCACCCATCTTGCCCTGATTGGCTAGGTAAGCATCGACCTCGCCGTCGCTGATACTTAACTTGCTCTCGATCTCGCGTTCGCGCACCCGCGTGAATATCATCTCGTTACGCACTTCTTCGCGGTATTTGTCGTAGTCGATGCCATCTCTTTCCAGACGGGCACGGAACTCGGCGAGACTGGCGAATTTATTCTGCTCGGCAACACGATTCAACGCGACATCAAGCTGGCTGTCGTCCACACGTATGCCCGACTCCGCAGCGAACTGCAACTGCAACATGTCGCCTATCATCCGCTCCAACATCTGCCTCTCCAGCACATCATGCGCGGGCAATGGTGTGCCTTGGGCTTTCAGCTGGGCCTCGGTCGCGCGCACCTTGTTAGTCAATTCATTTTGCGTGATGACATTGCTGTTCACCACCACCGCTACGGCATCGATCGTCTTACGCTGCTGCGCAGGCGCAGTATCGGTCAATGTGTCAGCTTGGGCCGCGACAGTCGCGGCACAACTGAACAACACCAACATGCACAACTTGGACAAATTTGTTCGCATCATTTTCTCTCTGAATCAGGGGGTGATCTGCGTGGCAGTTT
>JAVHRA010000038.1:0-4310 GCA_036171395.1 Gallionella sp.
GGCAGATCATCAATCATCACATCGTGGTCACGATCAAGATGCTGGAAGCATTACCCTGGCCCAAGCATCTCAAAAACGTGCCTGAATATGCAGGCGGGCATCATGAACGTATGGATGGGAAAGGCTATCCACGCGGATTGAAACGAGAAGACATGTCAGTCCAAGCGAGAGTAATGGGCATTGCCGATATCTTTGAGGCATTGACGGCCAAGGATCGTCCTTATAAGAAAGGTAAGACGCTCACAGAGTCGCTGACCATATTGGGAAAATTTAAACTCAATGGGCACGTAGATCCCGATCTGTTTGATGTGTTCATTCGTGAAAAGGTGTATCTGGATTACGCGCGCCAGTTTCTGGCACCCGAGCAGATTGACGAAGTAGATTTGAGTCGGATACCCGGCGTAGTATCAGCAAAGTTTGAGCGCTGACAAAAAACGTCACTTATTGAGCGAAATTTGTAGGGGGTGAGATACTGTGCGCGTAACCTAAAATTGAAATACTGATATAAAGCAATGTGTTAAAATTGTGGCATGCGTATTGCTTTGATGTAAGCGACACGCAATAGTGTGTTAATCAGGTAGAGACAAGTTAGCCGCAGTTACAAGTCAGCACTGATTACATCAAAATTAATTATTATTAGGAGCTATACATGAAAAACGTACAAAAAGGTTTTACCTTGATCGAGTTGATGATCGTTGTTGCTATCATCGGTATCTTGGCAGCTGTAGCGATTCCTGCTTATAAGGACTACACAGTCAAAGCAAACGCATCGACAGCGGTAGCGAGCTTGGATGGTCAAAAGATCAAAGTTGGCTTGGCTTACAATCAGACCGGCGCAACTGCGTTGTGCAATGAAGATGGTGATACTGCTTTAGCTGCAATACCGAATTGTACAGGTGCTACAGCTGGTGTACTCGCATACACTTCCGGTGGTGTGACAGCGACACTGACACCAAATTTTACTGCTGTTCCAGGCCAAATTTCTTGGGCTTGCGTGATCACTAATAGTGGTGGCGTAACTATCAAGGGTTGTACTGCAGGCTAAAAATTCTGACTTAGTCAGACTGGCCGGTTAGATTGGCTAGAGGAGCCTCGCTAGAAATAGCGAGGCTTTTTCATTGCTGTTTTGCGTACTTCGAATAGCTAGAAACTATTTGAAAACTACAGCAGTAGAGGATTTATTTGATCTACAACACTGGGAAAAGCATTTGGTAAGACGATCATTTTTTTCCCCGCGTATCTACCATATCTCTTAATTCGCGCAAGTCACTTTCTATCGTGGACATTTGGTAGAAGCTTCCCCCAGCCTGTTTTGCTAACTCTAGTTGTTCGATTGCGGCATGTATATTGCCTTGCCAAGCATAGCTATAGGCCTGTGCCTGATGTTGCTCCAAGGGTTTGTTGAGTTGTTGGTAAGCATGGGCTTGCAAGTTGTAGAGCATTACATCTGCTGGGTAACGAGAGATGCGGTCATTCAGCAGATGGCTAGCGAGTGCAGACTGTCCGGTACGTATCAGCAATTGTGCATAATCGTAAATAAGGGCGCGATATTGCGGATGGTTCTGCACCGCAGTCTTGTAATAGCTCAACGTTGCTTGGTCATTCTTCTGCGCGGCGATGACTTGTCCAGTCAGCGTATCTAATAAAGCATTGCCTTGGGCTTGTACGCGCAATGTGTCCATTTCTTGTTGGGCACGTGTCGCGTCATTGGCACGAAGTAAGGACAGCACCAGACCATAACGTTGCGCGACTGGATTGCCGAACTTCTTGTCGGTCAACGCATGTTCGAAATAGCTGATGGCGTCCGCAGTAGACTTTTGGTGGGCGATCAGCTTGGTCCGTATCAGTTGAAAATCCAAACTGTCTGCTATCAGGCGATAGGGTTGTTTGCTGACGCGGTTTTCGATATCAGCTACCCGTTCACTGGTGATCGGGTGGGTGCGCATATAGTTGGGCGCATTGCCTTCCAGCAGCCTAGTTGCACGCTGCAGCCTTTGTAGGAACTCAGGCATGGCATGGGTGTTGAAGCTTGATTTTTGCAGTGACTCCAAGCCGATGCGGTCTGCCTCCTGTTCGTGTAGGCGGGTGAAGTCCAATTGCTTCTGCACAGACCGCGCTTGTGCTCCCATGATGGCTGCCTGAGAAGCTTGTGGACTATTACGCGCCGCTAGGATAGCAACTGCGATAGCGGCCATAGAGGTCAGACCATCGTTCTGAGTGGCACTCAGGAGTCGTGCGTAATGGTGTTGGGTGACGTGAGCAATCTCGTGCGCTAATACCGATGCGAGTTCAGACTCACTTTGGGTGGTCAAAAGCAAACCTATGTTCACGCCGATAAAGCCGCCGGGGATGGCGAAGGCGTTCACTGACTCATCATCAACTGCAAAGAACTCGAAGTTCAGTGCGGGCTCGTTGCTGCTCGCAACCAGACGATCACCAATTTGGTTCAAGTAGTCATTTACTTCGGGGTCGTCAAGAAACATGCGGCTGGCACGTATCTGCATCATGCTCTGCTGACCGATCTGCCTTTCCTGCAAAGGTGAAAGTACAGATTGGGATATGTCACCCAGATCGGGTAGGCCTTCTGCAACGGCATGGGTAGCGAAGCAGAGCAGGACTGAGAGGGTGAGTTTTTTCATGGTCGCTATGATAATAGATTTGTACCCAGGCTATCGAGAGCAGCTTTGTAACAGAAAGTGTTGATTGCTCGTAGGCATATGAATGTTGCTATGGACTATGAAGGATTATTTGGGCAGAATTCGCGTCTATTCGAATTTACTAATATTGAGAGGGAAGCAGCATGTCAGATTTCAAAAATATCACGGTCGTAGAGTTGCAAGCTTTGTTGCAGAGCAAGCCACCTAAGTTGGTGGATGTGCGCACCGATGCGGAAGTGGCGCGCGGCAAGATTCCTCAGGGAGATTCTGTGCCATTGCATCTGATCCCTATGCGTATCAATGAGCTGGATAAGCAGGCAACTACAGTGTTCTATTGCCAAATGGGCGGTCGCTCTGCTCAGGCCGCAGCATTTGCCGTAGCCAACGGTTTTACTGATGTCTATAACTTGCAAGGCGGCATCACCGCTTGGGCGCATGCTGGTCTGCCCATCGCGTGATGGAATTCGACATTGAACTCGATGTGCGCAAATTAGCTTGTCCTTTGCCCATCTTGCGCGCCAAAAAATCACTGTCCGTGATGGACAGCGGCAAAGTCTTGAAAGTAGTTGCCACCGATAAAGAGGCGCCCAAGGATTTTGAAGTGTTCTGCCGTCAGACGGGTAATGCTTTGCTGGTAGCAGAGACAGAGGGCGACGAGTTCATCTTTTATATCCGCCGCCGCTAAGCGCTTTCCCTCCCATTTTAGGGGGAGGGCTAGGGTGGGGGTAAATTCGAGATAGCCCACATTACACCCCCATCCTAACCTTCCCACTAGGAAGAGGAAGCAATGTTACAGCTATCAATTAGCCCAGCTTTTTACGCTGTGCTTGTAACTGAAGCAGCGTTGCTTCGAACTCTGACATACGTTTTTTCTCTTGCTCCACGACCGCTGCTGGAGCGCGTGCCACAAAGCTCTCGTTACCCAGCTTTGCAGTGGTCTTGGCGACTTCGTTGTTCAAGCGTGTGATTTCTTTGTCTAAGCGCTCACGTTCGGCCGCGACATCGATCTCCACTTTGAGCATAAGTTTGAAGCCACCCACGATAGATACAGGTGCATCACCTTCGGGCAGTTCTGCCACGACCAACACTTCACTCAACTTGGCCAAGCTGCTGATATAAGGCGCGAGCGTGTTCAGCATCACGGCATCGCCGGCTGCGAACAACGGTACACGTGTGGCCGGAGATAGATTCATCTCGCTGCGCAGACTGCGGCAGGCATTCACGATCTCTTGCAACAAGGCGATATCCGCACTAGCGGCACTATCCAGTTTGCTTGCATCAGCCTTGGGGTAGGTTTGCAACATGATGCTGTCGCCTTGCTGCTTGGCCATAGGCGCGACCGATTGCCACAACTCTTCGGTGATGAATGGGATGATGGGATGAGCCATGCGCAAGATGGTTTCTAGCACGCGGACTAAGGTGCGGCGCGTAGCGCGTTGCTGCGCGTCGTTGCCATTGGACATCTGTACCTTGGCCAACTCTACATACCAATCGCAATAGGTGTTCCAGACCAACTCGTAGATGGTGCGTGCGGCCATGTCGAAACGGTAGTCGGCAAAATGTGTTGCCATCTCGGTTTCGGCCTGCTGCAACATACTAATCATCCAACGATCCGCTGCCGAGTATTCCAGCGGCAATGACTCATCCAATCCA
>JAVHRA010000039.1:0-1002 GCA_036171395.1 Gallionella sp.
CATAAGAAGGCATCAGCACCACGTTCTTGGCGATGAACGCGCCTTTGCGCGCTGCGGCGGGTGGCACCACGCGGAAGCCGCCTTCACGGAAATCGCGGCTGTTGTAGTCGGCAAATTTGGAAGGCACTTTGTCGTAGTAGTTGGTGAAGCCGCCTTTGATAAAGGCGTTGTCCTCCAAGCGGAAAGACAGCAACACGGCTTTCTTCAACCATTGGTGGGTCACCCAATCACCATTGATTTTTTCGGCCACGCGCAGCGTGCCGTTGTCCAGCTTGGTGATAACAGCATCGACCGCTTCCTTGAGTTGTGCATCGGCATTGCGCGGGGTGATCTCGGCGCGACGTTCAAAAGCGGTTTCGATGATTGCTTGCAATTGATCCATGATGAAGTCCTGTTAAGTTTTTATTTGATTGAAAGGGTGGTGACGAAGTGGGCGATGCGTAGAGCGGCTTCCACGGTCTCTGCGGTATTGGCAACCAGCGCCAAGCGCACGAAATTTTTACCGGGGTTGATGCCTTGCGCCTCGCGTGCCAGATAGCTACCCGGCAAAACGGTGACATTATAGTCACGATAGAGTTGTTGCGCGAAATCGGTGTCGGCAATGGGCGTGCGTATCCACAGATAGAAACCCGCATCCGGCATCACCACCGGCAGCACCGGTTGCAGAATGGCGACTACTTGCGCAAATTTTTCCGCATACAAACGACGGTTTTCGACGACGTGTTTTTCATCGTTCCACGCCGCGATAGTGGCGGCTTGGATGGCAGGATTCATTGCCGAGCCGTGGTAGGTGCGATACAGCGCGAACTTGGCGATGACCTTGGCATCACCGGCAACGAAGCCGGAGCGCATGCCCGGCACATTGGAGCGTTTCGACAGGCTGGAGAACATCACCAGATTCTTGTAGTCGCTGCGGCCCAGTTGCTGCGCGGCTTGCAGCGCACCCAAGGGTTGGTCTGCACCGAAATAAATCTCCGAATAACATTCGTCCGAAGCAATCAC
>JAVHRA010000040.1:0-4294 GCA_036171395.1 Gallionella sp.
ACACGCCTGAGAGCGGTGCGACCAATCCCTTTCTGCACCTGATGATGCATCTGACTATAGAGGAGCAAATCTCCATAGACCAGCCGCCCGGCGTACGCGCGCATTTCGTGCGGTTGACGCGCAAGCTGGAATCCGAACACGATGCCCAGCATCAAATGATGGAATGCCTGAGCGAGATGATTTGGCAAGCGCAGCGTCAGCGCACCCAACCGGATGGCTCGGTCTATCTCAGCTGTTTAGCGGCACATTGAAGTCAACGCGCGCGTCTATAATGGTCGCGCTCAACACAGCATAGTGATTATGAAACTGGCACAACGCCTTCCAACCCTCGCAGCATTAAAAAACCCGGCACAGCGCAATAAATTATTGTTGCTGGGACTCATCGCGGTCCTTTCTGTCAGCACCGTCTTGGGGCTGGTCAACATCATCCATGAAGTTGGAAAACTGGGCGAAGCCGCGCAGGAATACAACAACCAACTGCTGATGCACCGTGAGCAGACCGATGATTTGGCCGCTATACAGATAGAGTTCAAAAGTCAGGTTCAGGAATGGAAAGATTTGTTGTTGCGCGGTCGCGATCCGCTGCAATTCAAACAACACTGGACGCAGTTCGAGGCAAGTGAACGCAAGGTGCGCAACGGTCTGAAAGAGTTGCGCGATGAACTGGTGGCGGTAGAAGACAAAGAACATATCGATCAGCAAAGCCAGCTGAGCAAATCTTCTTTTCCTTTGACTGCCACACAGCAATTAAAACACCTGCAACAGCGCTCCCTCAATGAATTGCACTTCGTCGACAGACTCAATGTACTGATTGAGGGACATCAGCATATAGGCTCAATCTACCGGGATTTTCTGTCGCACTATCCGCTTGGACAATCTGCGAACAACGTGTTTGTCATAGACCAAGGCGTGCGTGGCATAGACCGCTGGTTGAGTACACAGCTTGATGCGTTGCATCAAGAAAGCATGACTGAGCAAGATAAAGTCATGGAGAACGCGATTGCGCATCAACAACTCGATAGCAATGCGCTGCGCTTAAGCATACAACGCACCAGCGCGGCGATTATTCTCATCGTGCTCATTAATCTGTTTTTGATCGCGGGTCGGCTGCGCCGCTCTGGACAGGAAGTGCAGGACATCACCAAGCGCTCCGATGCCGCCATCTATGAATTGGCCTACAGCGACTCGCTCACCAACTTGCCCAATCGGCGCCGCTTCCTCGACCAGCTCGACCATGCCATCGCACTGTCGCGCAATATGGGCTCGACCGGCGGGCTGATTTTTCTCGACCTAGATAATTTCAAGACGCTCAATGACACCAAGGGACATGCGAAAGGTGATCTGTTACTCATCGAGGTGGCGCAACGCCTCAAAACCTCTGTGCGCAGCAGCGATGTGGTCGCGCGATTGGGCGGGGACGAATTCGTGGTGTTACTGGATGCCTTGCGCGGTGACACCGAAGCTGCCAATGAGATGGCCGGCACCATCGCGGAAAAAATCTGCATCGCTTTGAACCAGCCCTATCAGCTCAACAGCTACACGCATCACGGCGGCGCCAGTCTGGGTGTGGCGCTATTCAGCAGAGGCGATGTCGATACCGAAGAGTTACTCAAGCGTGCCGATACGGCCATGTATCAAGCCAAGCGTGCCGGTCGCAACACCGTGCGTTTCTACGATCAAAATACCCAAAACGCCTTGGAAGCGCGCAGCGAGTTGGAGCATTACCTGCATACTGCTTTGCACGACGACCAATTCGAGCTGTACTACCAAATTCAGGTGGATCAACACCAGCAAGCGCTGGGCGCGGAAGCGCTACTACGTTGGCACCATCCCGAACTGGGCCTGCTGCATCCTACCCAGTTCGTCAGCTTGGCCGAAGAGAGCGATCTCATCATCGCCATCGGCAACTGGGTACTCAACACCGCATGCGCACAACTGAAACGCTGGGAGGCCTCGGCACTGACACGCCATCTGGTATTGTCTATCAATGTCAGCGCAGCGCAGTTGCGCAAATCCAAGCACGTCACCAAAAATGGCCGTCACAATGTCAGCACCGCAGCCTTGTATAGCCCCGACTTCATTGAGCATGTGCAGCATGCGTTAGCTTCGAGTGGCATAGACCCATCGCGCTTAAAGCTAGAGATCACCGAGAGCATGGCGCTGCAAGATATCGAGTACACCATAGAAGTATTGCAGCAACTCAAAGCGCTCGGCGTGGGCCTGTCCATGGATGACTTCGGTACCGGTCACTCCTCGCTGACGCATCTCAAACGCATGCCGCTCGACCAGATCAAAATCGATCAGTCTTTCGTCAAAGAGATTGCCACGGATGAGTATGATCTGGCCATCGTGCGTTCCATGGTGGATATGGCGAACAGCATGCACATCAACATCGTGGCCGAAGGGGTGGAAAGCGTAGCGCAGGAGCGCGCCCTGCTCAGCCAAGGATGTCTGTCTTTCCAAGGTCACCTGTACAGCAAACCTACGCCACTGCTGGAATTCGAAGCGTGCCTAACTCGCTTCGTCAACCCGACTGCCGCTTGATATTCCCCTGCTCCGTTACAGGACGGGTGCGTGACTTACTTTTACCGGGCTCGCCATCATCAACTGGATAAACAAACTACTCTCACCCACCCAACGCGCCACGCTGACGCTGCGCCTGTTCGGCTGGCGCAAGATTCCGCTGCTGTTGTTTGTGCGCCCCACCGTCACAGCCATATCGCCACAACGCATCGTGGTGCAGCTACCGCTCAAACGCAGGAACAAGAACCATTGGGGATCAATGTATTTCGGCGCACTCAGCATCGGTGCAGATTGCGCGTCAGGCTTGCTGGTCATGCAACTGATAGCGCAACGCGGAGTACCCATCTCGCTGATCTTCAAAGATTGCCATGCGCAGTTCCATAAACGCGCCATGGGCGATGTGGCTTTCACCTGCGAGCAAGGTGCGGCGCTTGCTCAACTCATAGAGCAAGCTGCCACAACCGGGAACCGGGTAGATATGCCGGTGCGCGTCGTCGCGAGCGTGCCCAGCTTGGGTGATGAAGTGGTCGCTACCTTTACGCTGACACTCTCACTCAAACGCAGTGTGTGAGTCGTTCAAACACCCTGTAGCACCCACCACCAACCACTCAAGGTCAAGAAAGAAACGATCAGACCGACCGCCACCATCAGCGTAACCAGCGGCGGATCAAGGTCGTGCTCGGTGGCCACAATAGCAGCGGTAATCATAGGCGGCATCGCCGCTTCGAACAGCGTCACCTGTATGGACAGACCATGCGCACCTAACAGTTGCACATACAGCACATAAATCAGCAGCGGTGCGAGCAGCAGCTTGAAGCCCAGGCCCAGTGCCAGATTGCGCGCGTTGCCCACGATGTGGCCGAGGCGCAGTTGCAATCCAACCGACAGCAACGCCAGCGGCGCCAGCGTATCGCCCAAGCGTTTCAACAATACGCTGAACCAGTCCGCATACTCGACCGGGATCAACAACAGCGCGATAAGCAAGGAGATGAACGGCGGGAACAGCACAATGCGTTTAACTATCTGCGCCACCGTCGGACGACCAGACGAATACAGTCCTGCAACGGTGATACCGAGTACCGACAGCGCGAAGAACGAGCCGAGTTGATCGGCGATGATGGCGGTGGTCAGGCCGTCCTTGCCATAGAACGCCTCGACCATAGGCAGGCCAAAGAACGAGGTGTTGCCCAGCCCACCAACCAGTATCAATGCGCCCGTGGTAGTGCGCGGCAATTTCAGCCAGCGACCAAGCAAGTAAAAAAATCCTGCCGACAAAGCGAACACCAGCCAAGCCATCAGCCCGGTCAGGAACACGTCACCGGAGAGTCTTAGTTGGTGAATATAGAGCAGCGTCAGCGCAGGCAGCGAGACATGGATGATAAAACTGTTGAGCGTGGCCGGCGCGTTGTCCGGCATACGCCGCGCGCGGCGCAACAACATGCCAGCGACAAAACAAAGGATGAGCAGCAGCAGGTTATTCATCCCCAAAACCCGTGCGTGATGAGCCTGTCAAACCACTTAGCGATGCTTGCTGCCCTTCGATAAGTTCAAGGTGAACAGTTTGGTTTGGCGCTGAATTAAACCGGCACATTTCCCGTGATGAAGGCTTTGAGTTTATCCACATCCGCATCCATCACCACACATTTTTGCGGCAGATCCTCGATGCCCTCCAGTGCTGTCGGGCGTTCAGGTTTGCAGCCCAGCGCCTCGATGAGGGTCTCTTCAAACTTGGCAGGCAGTGCGGTTTCCAGACAGATCAGCGGCAAGTTCG
>JAVHRA010000041.1:0-4268 GCA_036171395.1 Gallionella sp.
GTGCTGACCGGCATCAACACCATCCTTGCCGACGATGCGCAACTGAATGTGCGCGATATAGCAACTACGCGACAACCGCTGCGCGTGGTGTTAGATAGTCAGTTGCGTATGCCGTCGAGCGCAAAGATGCTGACGGGTGGAGGCGTACTGATTTATACCGTCACGACAGATGCAGAAAAGTTCGCGCAGCTGAAAGCACTAGGCGTAACAGTCTGTGTACTGGATGCAGTAAATGGACGTGTCGATTTGGTCGCCATGCTCAAAGATTTGGCGCAGCGCGGCATCAATGAAGTCTTGGTGGAAGCGGGCAGTATCTTGAATGGCGCGCTGCTGCAAGCGGGCTTGGTAGACGAATTGTTGTTCTATATCGCACCGCAATTGTTGGGAGATATGGCGCGCGGTATGGCGGGACTGGGTGAGCTGACCGAGCTGGCACAGCGTATCGAATTGCAATGGCAGGATGTGCGCCCAATCGGCCCCGACTTGCGTGTGTCGGCAAAAGTGAAAAGGAAGTCTCATGTTTAGTGGCATCATCGCCGACGTAGGCCGCATCACCAATACCGCTGACCGCGAAGGCGGACTGCGTCTCACTATCGATACCAATGCGTTAGGTTTGGACGATGTGTTACTGGGCGACAGCATTGCGGTGAACGGCGTGTGTCTCACCGTCATCGCACTGGACGGCTATGCTTTTTCCGTGGACGTGTCGCGCGAGACTTTGGATTGCACCGTGGGGCTGGACACTTTGGGGGCTGCGGTGAATCTGGAGAAGGCCCTGCGCCTGTCTGATCGTTTGGGTGGTCATTTGGTCAGCGGCCATGTGGATGGTGTCGGGGATGTGGTTGCTTTCGACGATTTGGGCGAGAGCTGGAAACTGACGATACGCGCGCCGCAAGCCTTGGCTAAGTTCATCGCCCCCAAAGGTTCGGTCACGGTTAATGGTGTGAGCCTGACCACCAATCGTGTCGAAGGCAGTGAATTCGACTTGAATCTTATTCCCCATACCTTGCAGATGACCAACCTCAAAGATTTGCTAGCAGGCGCGCAAGTCAATCTGGAAGTCGATCTGATTGCGCGTTATGTTGAGCGTATGCTCAGTAAAAAATCGGAATGAAACTCGACGAGTTGCAGTTATGCTCTGCACCTTCGATGTTGGTTTTTTCGCAAAGCTATGCAGCAAGCAATGACTGCATTTTTGGTAAGGTAAGTTGAGACACTGGAATGCTGTTTAACTCCTACGGATTTATCTTTATCTATCTACCGATAGTGCTGCTGGGATTTTTCTGGCTTGCAAGAGTCGGTGAAAATCTATCGGCAGCATGGCTGGCATGTGCGTCGTTATTTTTCTATGGTTATTGGAATCCCAACTACGTAGTACTTCTACTGATCTCAATCATTAGCAATTACGCTTTTGGGCGTTGGATCGCGCGAACAGATTCAAAAATCAAAAATCGTGGCTTAAATAAAAAACAGGTTTTGATTTTCGCGATCACCACCAATCTGGCGCTGCTTGCCTACTATAAATACGCCAATTTCTTCCTCGCTAGTATTAATGGTGTCGCTGATGTGAATTGGCAGATAGCACAGATCGTTCTGCCACTCGGCATTTCGTTTTTTACCTTCACTCAAATTGCGTTTCTGGTCGACACTTATCAAGGTAAGGTCAAGGAATTCAATTTCATCCATTACACCTTGTTTGTCACCTACTTTCCGCATTTGATTGCCGGGCCAGTGCTGCACCACAAAGAGATGATGCCGCAATTTGCGCTGGCCTCAACGTATCGGTTTAAGTACGAAAATATGGTTGTGGGTTGCGCTATCTTCTTTATAGGTTTGTTTAAGAAGGTCGTGTTAGCAGATGGGATTTCTACTTTTGTTGGGCCAGTGTTTAACGCTCCCAGCATGGGCGTACATCTGACATTTATTGAGGCTTGGGGTGGCGCGCTCTGTTACACGCTGCAACTATATTTTGATTTTTCTGGTTATTCGGATATGGCAATTGGCCTCTCGCGCATGTTCGGCGTAGTGTTGCCTCTGAATTTCCACTCGCCGTATAAGTCTGTAAATATCATCGAGTTCTGGCGTCGCTGGCATATGACGCTGTCACGTTTTTTGCGTGACTATTTGTACTTTGCTTTGGGCGGTAACCGTAAGGGGATGTCGCGCCGCTATATCAATCTGATGCTTACCATGTTGTTAGGTGGCCTGTGGCACGGTGCGGGGTGGACATTTGTTGTTTGGGGTGGCTTGCATGGAATGTTCTTAAGTCTTAACCATGGATGGCATGTCGTGCGTCGTAAATTGGGGCAAGATCCGGAGCGGCCACTTTCTAAGCCTGTGCATCTGATATCAGTTCTATTTACCTTTTTAGTGGTGTCTTTTGCTTGGGTGTTTTTCAGAGCAGACGATATGCGTCATGCGTTGACCATAGCCCAAACCATGCTCGGGATAAATGGATTTGATATGCATTCTGCCAATGCTTTAGTCAGTCACACTACGCGAAACTACCTGTTGATAACGCTGTTGCTGGTTTGGCTGGCACCCAATACGCAACAAATCATGCAAAATTTCCGCCCGGCACTCGACACGCCAAATGGTATGCGTGTCACTCGATTAATTTGGAAGCCAAGCTATAAGTGGGCCCTCATTCATGCATTCGTTGCGATGATCGCGTTGATGTCCCTTTCTGAATTGAGCGAATTTATCTATTTCCAATTCTAAATGTCGACTAAAAAATACTTTTTCGTCTTCGCGATAGCACTGCTGACGATGTCAGTTTTGACCGTTGCGTTTAACCGAGTGGTTGATCCTTTCTGGTATTTCAGGGATGTCTCGGTCGAGGGCTTAAATGCGATCAAACCAAAATTTCGCAATTACGAGCGGTATGTGAAACCATTGCTTGTGCGCAGAGAGCAACCCAGTTCACTTATCTTTGGGAGCTCATTTGCGGAAATCGGCTTTGATCCGTTGCACCCGGCATTAACAGCGGTAGGAAAAAGTTATAGCTTTGCATTGGCTGGTGCGCCTTGGGAGATGGTTGCCTGTGACGTAGAATTTGCGCTGGCAAAGGATGCGAATTTGCGCCAAATCGTGCTCGGCATTCATCTTTATGACCTACCGAAAATAAATTGCCATGCCGAGATAGAAAAAATGGCAGCACCAGATCTACGTGCTTTCCTGTTTTCTTATGATGCTTTTGAGGCTTCTATCAACACTGTGTTGGAGCAGCATAAACAAAAACCAAGTCATACCTTAGAAGGTCAATACTTCTATACGCGTGGTAAGCCGGCAACCGAAAGTCGTTTCCGCGAATATTTCGCGCAACATCCGCCCTGCAAATTCTCATCCGCTGTGCTGAATCCTTCGGCGACGGAGAAGCAGCCTATGTATAAAGAATTGGATTTGAGCGGGTTGAACGAATTGATCGGAGCCGTGGTAAAGAGCGGAATTGTCTTGAAGCTTGTGGTTTATCCGAGTCATGCCATGCTGCTTGAGCAACAATATCAGTGTGGGGCGCGACAGGCGCGTTGGAATGAGCTCAAGCAAGTGGCGGCTTTGGTAGAGGCGCTAGGAGGTGGGCTGGTCGAAGTTTGGGATTTTGAGGGTTATCACGCTATCGCTACCGAAGAGATTTCTGAACAGCCAGGCTACTACTGGCAAGATCCAATGCACTTCAATTTTGAAATGGGCAACATTATGTTGAATGAAATGTTCGGGCTCAACCAGGCACAGCTTGGCATGCGAATCAGCCCAGATAAAATTGATGTACGTGCTGAACTAGAGCGCAAACATAGATTGCAATACTTAACTGAACATCCAGAATTTCTTACGCATCTGACCAATCTATTGCCCAATCGATAAGTCTGATCTGCGGACTATCATCGCCGCATTAGAGAGATTTAAAACTCTCTAGAGGCATTTGCTCATCGCGTATGTGCCTAGTGGTAGAATCCCTGCCCTTATCTACGGCGCGAGCCGCTTTGCAGTTAATTCGAGGTAGGCATGACAGGCATCACACCCATACAAGAAATCATAGAAGAACTACGCGCCGGACGCATGGTCGTGCTGATGGACGAGGAGGATCGCGAGAACGAGGGCGATCTGGTTATCGCTGCCGATTTCACCACGCCGGAGAAGATCAATTTCATGGCCAAGCACGGTCGTGGCCTGATTTGTCTGACGCTTACCGCCGCGCATTGCGAACAGCTCGCCTTGCCTTTGATGGTGCGCGAAAACGGCTTGCCGCTGGCGACCAATTTTACGCTCTC
>JAVHRA010000042.1:0-4256 GCA_036171395.1 Gallionella sp.
GTCTCGATCTCGTCGTCGAACAGGTCGAGGCGGTAGGGCAGCACGCTGCCCATCGCGAACAGGTCGATGATGCCGCCGCGCACGCAATACTCGCCGGGTGTCAGCACCTGCTGCACGTGGTTGTAACCGGCGATGGTGAGTTGCTCGCGCAACTGCGCCAGGTTCAGCTTCTCCTTGCGCTTGAGAAAAAAAGTATAAGCCGCCAGATGTTCCACCGGCGGCAACGGGTACAAGGCTGTGGTGATGGGCACGATGACCACATCGCAGGCAGAAGTTTGAGATTTGTCTTTATCGTTCGCTCCCACTCCCGCTGGAATTGAAGATTGCTTTTCTCGTTCGCCTCCTCTCCCGCTTGCGGAAGAGGATTGAGGTGAGGGCATCGGGGGCGGGTTGAGGTGGGGGCGGATGCTGCGGATGTGATGCAAGGTGGCGAGTCGTTCCGAGATCAGGTCCTGATGCGGCGAGAAGTGGTCGTAGGGCAGCGTCTCCCAATCCGGTAACAGATGCACGCGCAACTTGGGCGAGAAAAACGGGATTTCCTCCATCAAGCGTTGTGCTTCCAGTGCATTCGCGGCGATCACGACCAACGGCGATTTTTGCTCGGCGAGTTGCGCCAAGGCGAGCGCATCGGATGAGCCGCTCAGCTTGCTATATCGGGGTGAGGAATGAGGGGAAGAAAACAGCATGGCAGCGATCGGGTGATGCGATAAGGGCGCGCATTATAAGTGAAAGCTGGTGTGAGTTGAGGCCTCCCAGCGGAGGGCGTTAGACCTTTTCCAATAGTTCGCTCAGCAAAGCCTCACACCGAGCTGTATCGTCCAACGTCTCGCCGCTCAACCAGAACACGTCTTCGGCACGGCTACCCAAGGTGTTGATCTTGGCTCGATGTAAGCGTGCTTGATGATGGTCAAAAATCTGTGCGATGCGTGCCAATAGTCCGGGGCGATCACCCGCGACAAAAGACAAAACATGCAGCCCATGACTGCCTCTGTCCAGATGGACACGGTTTTTGATCGGGAAGTGTTTGAGTTGACGGTTCACTCGCCCGCCACTGCTGACCTGTAGCGGCTTAGCCTGAGCGATCTCCTCGCCGAGTTCGAATTCGATGTAGGCCATGATGTCACGGTAAGCAGTGTCGGTAGCGATGGCCTGCATGATCTGAAAACTATTGAGCGCATAACCGTGGTGGGTGGTGTGTATTTTGGCTTCGACGATGGTGTAGTTCATGCGCGCGAAAAAGTCGCAGATACGCGCGAACAGGGTACGTTGGTCGCGGCAGTAAACCATGACTTGCAAGCCATCACCGATACGACTGAGACGCGCTTTGACCACGGGTTTTTCAGCATTGGTCTTGAAAGCCAGCAAGCGCGTGTGCCAAGCGATTTCCTGCGCCTCATGGTCGAGGAAGTAGCTTTGGTCCAGCTGTGCCCACAGTAGCTGGTAATTCTTCTCGGTGATGGCATACAGGTTGAGTGTGTCCGCCGCCGCGCGACGTATCTCGCCCAGGCGGTCGGACACGGTACCGCCGTCGAGGTGATTGCGCGTCAGGTGGAACAAGTCTTCCATCAACTTGGCTTTCCATGCGTTCCACACCTTAGGGCTGGTGCCACGCACATCGGCAACAGTGAGCAGATACAGTGCAACCAGATAGCGGTCATTCTTGATTTTGGCTGCAAATTCGGCAATCACCTCGGGATCGGACAAGTCTTTCTTTTGCGCAGTTGCAGACAGATTGAGATGCTGCTCAACCAGCCACACCACCAGTTCGGTATCGTCGCGGCTAAGTAAGTGATGCTTACAGAAGGTATAAGCATCCTTTTTGCCCAGTTGTGCATGGTCACCGCCGCGCCCTTTGGCGATGTCATGGAACAGGCCTGCGACAAACAACACTTCGGGACGAGCGAACTCGCTCATCAAGCGACTGCAAAAAGGATGCTCGTGCGCAAACTCAGCTACCGCGAGGCGCCGCAGATTGCGCACCACCATCAAGATGTGCTCATCCACGGTATATACATGGAATAAGTCGTGTTGCATCTGTCCGACGATACGGCCAAATGCCGGAATATATCGACCCAAAATGCCGTATTGGTTCATACGGCGCAGTCCATGCAATACCCCGCGCGGCTGGCGTAGGAACTCCATAAAGCGTGCACGATTGAGCGGGTCGCGACGAAAGTTTGCGTCTATCAGGCTCTGTGCGCGCCAGACCGCGCGCAAAGTTTTGGCAGTCAAATCAGTCAAGTCGCCATGTTTTTGCAATAACAGGAATAACTCAAAGATCGCCTCGGGGTGTCGCTCGAAAAGATCTTCTTCGCGTATATCCAACAGATTGCCGATGACGCGAAAACGTTCATTGAGTGCGTGTTGGGGTGGTGTGTCGCGAAATAGATGGTCGTGCAGGTTTTGCAATACGATGGTATTGAACTGGCGCACGGCCGTGCGCGTTTTGTAATAGCGCTGCATCAGATGCTCACTGGCACGACGGTGAGCTGAGGCCGTGATGCCCATCTGCTCGGCGAGTCGAGTTTGGAAATCGAACATCAACCGATCTTCACGGCGTTTGGCCAGATAGTGCAAGCGGGTGCGTAACATCCTGAGCAGGTTGTCGTGACGCGCGATTTGCTGTGCTTCGCCTCGGCTAATCAGGCCCGCTTTGGCTAGATCACTCCAGCGGGTACCTAGTCCAGCAGCACGTGCGATCCACGTGATGGTTTGTAAGTCGCGCAGGC
Organism: Gallionella sp.; assembly: GCA_036171395.1. Classification (GTDB taxonomy): domain Bacteria; phylum Pseudomonadota; class Gammaproteobacteria; order Burkholderiales; family Gallionellaceae; genus Gallionella. Next base: position 2,730 of record JAVHRA010000042.1, read on the forward strand.
CGCCGGGACTTTCTTTCAGATTGGGCTCCAGATTGAAATCAATCTCAACGAAGCGTGCGTGGCGCTGTTGTTGTTCGTGCAGTTTGGCGAGGAAAAATTTCTGCGGGTCTAAATTGCCAGTCAGTGCAGTCTGCAATCTGTCGTATAACTGTCTGTCGCCAGCGAGTTGGCGCGACTCGAGCAGATTGGTCTGTACTGTGATGTCGCTGGATTCACTTAGGCATTCCGCAATCGTGCGTATGCTGTGACCGACTTCCAAGCCCATGTCCCATAGCTGCGTGACAAGCGCCGAAAGCTGTACTTGCAAGGCCGCGTCAGGGGCGCCGCTGAGCAATATCAGCAGGTCAATATCTGAACGTGGAAATAGTTCGCCACGACCGTAGCCACCCACTGCGACTAGTGCGATGTCGTTTGGTAGCGCCATTTGCGCCCAGACACGACACAAGTAATCGTCTATCAGTTTGCTATGTGCGGCGAGTAGACGATTGACCTTGCCATGCGCCATGAAGCTCGCTTCCAGCACTGCCCGGTCGTCACGCAATGCTACGCGCAGCGTCGCGATAGAGGTAACCAAAGTTGGTCGAGCTGGGTCCGTACTCATGAAGTGCTAACTTCAGATGACTGTTGGCGGAGGCGGGCAGCCGTCTGATACGGTTAGGACTTCGTAACCGGTATCGGTGACTAAAATGGTGTGCTCATATTGTGCGGAAAGACTATGGTCTTTGGTGACTACGGTCCAGCCGTCACCCAACTGCTTTATGTCTTTTTTGCCCGCGTTGATCATCGGTTCTATGGTAAAGATCATGCCTGATTCCAAGCGCAACCTCGTTCTGGGGCGTCCGTAATGCAGAACTTGTGGCTCTTCATGAAAGCGCAGCCCTATGCCGTGGCCACAAAATTCGCGCACCACGCTATAGCCCAGCGGTTCGACATAACTTTGTATAGCGTGTCCCACATCACCTAGATAAGCGCCAGCTTTGACCATTTGAATGCCGCGCCACATCGATTGATAGGTGACTTCGCATAAGCGTTTGGCTTGTATTGACGGTTCGCCCACGTAGAACATACGACTGCTATCACCGTGATAGCCATCCTTGATGACGGTGATGTCGAGATTGACGATGTCACCGTTCTTCAATGCTTTGTCACTAGGTACGCCGTGGCAAATCTGGTGGTTGATCGAGGTGCAGATAGATTTTGGATAGGGCGTATGACCGCCCGGCGCATAGTTCAGGGGGGCAGGGACTCCTTTTTGCACATCAACAATCAAATCGTGGCACAACTTATCCAACTCATTGGTGGTGACTCCCGCTTTGACGTATGGGCCTATGTAATCTAGGACTTCGCTGGTTAAACGACCCGCGATGCGCATCTTTTCGATATCGGCTTGGTTTTTGATGGAGACTGACATTGATTTTGTGGGGCTATGAAAGAGCTCGAGAATATCACGTGAGATAAATACATGACAAATCAACTGGGACTTTTTCGGGGGCTTGTTCGTCGATGATATCGGAACTAAACTGCTAC
>JAVHRA010000043.1:0-4230 GCA_036171395.1 Gallionella sp.
GCCTGTCGCCGCGCGCCGGCCTCGCCCTGCTCGCCGCCGCGCGCGCTTGGGCTTTGCTGGATGGGCGCGACGCAGTCATTCCTGAGGATGTGCAGGCGGTGCTGCCCGGCGTTAGCGGCCACCGTCTGCAAAAAACGCAGGACACGCAAGCCGCCAATGACGATGTGTTAAGCCGCAAGCTGATTGAGGCAGTGGCGATTCCGTAATTTAAATTCAGCGGGATTTGAAACGAGCGGGAATTCCAGCACCTCGGAAACCGCCTTGGCTACCGCAGCGACAGACAATCTCAACACCCGCAGCTTCTCCCTCGTAATACCTCAGGAGGTCAAGCGCAGCCGTGGCGCGATGCTAGAATGCGCCGCAATCAAGGCAACCCATTCCCCAATGCCGCAACCCTTCAAACAAATCTTTCGTGACTGGGCATTCCGCCGCACCGTAGAGACCGGTACGGTGGTGCTCAATCAGCGCCGCGTCTACATCCTGCCCTCGCGGCAAGGCTTGCTGTTCGCTATCGTGCTGGCGGTGATGCTGTTGGGCGACATCAACTACAACCTCAGCCTGGGGTATGTGCTGACTTTTCTGCTGGCGATGATGGCGCTGCTGTCGCTGCTTTATACCTTCCGCAATCTGGCGCATTTGCAGATACATGCGGGCCATGTCGCACCGGTGTTCGCCGGAGAATCTGCACGCTTCGTATTTCATTTTGACAATCCCGGCGCGCTGACGCGTTATCAGCTTCATCTGCATGACGATGTCGGCCATCGCACCGTATTCGACCTTGCCGCACGCGGCACTACCCCGGTGTATTTGGATATTCCCGCCACCCGTCGCGGCTGGCTGGATAGTCAGCGCCTCGTCCTGTATAGCGAATTTCCGCTGGGCTTGTTCCATGCGTGGACCTATATCCACTTCGACGTGCGCGCACTGGTCTATCCGCGTCCCGCCCCTACTCAACCTTTACCTTTGTCAGTATCTCCAGATGGCTCAGGCAAACTCTCAGCATCAGGGGACGACGATTTCGCCGGACTGCGTAACTACGTCGCGGGTGATGCCGTGCCGCGCATCGCCTGGAAGGCACTGGCGCGCGAGCAAGGCTTGCAGGTCAAACAATTCTCCACGCCGCTGGGTCAACAACTGTGGTTAGACTGGTCCGCCCTAGATGAACCCAACAACGAAACCAAACTGGAAGTCTTGACGCGCTGGGTGCTGGATGCCGATGCGCAAGGCCTGATGTACGGCCTGCGCCTGCCGGACGGAAATATCGCACCACACCACGGACAGGCACATCGCTCGGAATGTCTGCGCAGGCTGGCACTGTTCTGAACTGGCGAAGAATGAACGCCAACAAACTGTCTCACGCGGAGGCGCGGAGAACACGGAGAACACGGAGCAAAACCAACATGGTATATAAGATAAAGTTTCGCCGAATAGGTGATGATTGCATTAGTCATCTCTCTTTGAATTTCCCTGCGTTCTCCGCGCCTCCGCGTGAACAACTGCCGTTTTCAGGATGAAACTCACCGCACCGCTCATCTACGGTCTCATCGCCTGCATCCTGCTGGTCATCGCGCCACACGCGGAGCATGTGCCGCTGTGGGTCAGCAGCGTATGCGCGATGTTGCTGCTGTGGCGCGCCTATCTCACCAACAGTGGCAGCGCACTGCCGTCGCGCTGGCTGCTGTTGCTCATCACACTGGCGGGCGTGGCCGCCATCGGTATCGGTTTTCACACGCTGTTCGGACGAGAGGTGGGCGTGACCCTGCTGATGCTGCTCGCCACACTCAAGTTGCTCGAGCTGCGCAGTGCCCGCGACGCGATGGCAATCATCTATCTGTCCTGCTTCATCATCATCACCAATTTTTTCTACTCGCAAAGCATCCCCACCGCGCTGCTGATGCTGTTGTCGCTGCTGTTCATCGTCGCGAGTTGGCTGCGCATCCAAGCCCCCACACTCCGTTTGCGGCCACAGCTGCGCTATGCCTCCGTGCTGCTGCTGCAATCTCTGCCCCTGATGTTGGTGTTGTTCGTGTTATTCCCGCGCGTGCAAGGGCCGTTGTGGGGAATGCCGCAAGACGCCTACAACAGCAGCGGCCTCAGTGACGACATGTCGCCCGGCAGCCTGAGTAAATTGTCGCTGTCAGAAGCTGTGGCGTTCCGCGTTACTTATGCGAGCAGTGTTCCGGCCCGCGACCAGATGTATTGGCGTGGCCCGGTATTGTGGCAATACGATGGCCGCACTTGGACACGCGGTACCACGGCTTACTCTGACGCAGCGCAATTCACCGCGACGAATGTGCCGCTGGCCTATAGCGTGATACTGGAACCGCATAACAAGCGCTGGCTCTATGCATTGGATATGCCGGCGGCCTTACCTGCCAATACACATTTGAGTGCCGACTTCCAGCTGCTCAACAACACCCCCGTCACGGCACGAATGCGCTATGAGATGAGCTCCACCCTGCGCTATCAGGCCAACGCTGCGGAAACGCCGGCGCAATTGCAGCGCGCTCTACAGCTACCGCCACGACTCAATCCGCGCACAGTGGCACTGGCAGCGAACTGGCGCGCACAACACAGCGATCCAGCCGAGCTAATCAAGACTGCATTGCGCTATTTCAATCAGGAGAAATTCAGCTACACCTTGGAGCCTCCGCTACTGGGGCGCGATGCTATGGACCAGTTTCTATTCGACACACGTCAGGGCTTCTGCGAACACTACGCCTCGGCTTTCGTTTATCTGATGCGCTCGGCCGGCCTCCCGGCGCGCGTGGTGACCGGCTATCAAGGCGGCGAATTCAATGCCTTTGGCAACTACTACATCGTGCGGCAATCCGATGCACATGCCTGGGCCGAAGTGTGGCTGGCCGGGCGCGGTTGGGTGCGGGTCGACCCGACCGCCGCGATTGCACCGGAGCGAGTCGAAAAAAATCTGGCTTCATCATTACAGGACAACACTGCGCTGCCCTTCATGGCGCGCAATCCACCACGCTGGCTGAGCGAGTTGCGCCTCAATATCGATGCACTGTCCAATTCTTGGAATCTTTGGGTATTGGGCTATGACCCAGAACGGCAGTTCGCACTGCTGACACGTTGGGGCATGGATGAGGTGAGCTGGCAGAGCATGGTGCGCAATCTGATGCTGGCATTGGCGGCGCTCATCACCCTATTGGCCGCCGTGATGTTCCGCCATTTATTTGCGCGCCACCCAGACCGTATTCACGCGGCTTGGTTGAAGCTGTGCAAGCGTATGGCCAAAGCGGGACTGCCGCGTGTGGCACATGAAGGGGCATTGGCTTATGCACAACGTATCGGCGCGCTCTATCCGACACTCGGAACAGAGTTAAACGACATCGCCCAGCAATACACCCAGCTGCGTTACGGCGTGCTACCGGTTGATAACGCCACGCAACAGGCCTTCTTGCAGCGCAGCGCGCACCTCAAGATACGCAAATCGTGACTCCTTGCAGAAACGTTTAATCCAACCGCAGCCGCCTACTCTTTGTCAGAGATAAGCTGTGGCAATCGCTATTGCTCAGACGAGCCCCCTCTGTGCCGATGTTATAATCCGCGCCCAGTTTCGACCCACACCTGTTTACCATGCTCATCACACGCCGCTTAGAATTCGATGCAGGCCACCGCATCCCCAATCACACCAGTCAGTGCAAGCATCTGCATGGACATCGCTATGCTATAGAAATCACCCTGTCCGGCGAAGTTATTGCAACTGAAGGACAGTCCGAGCAAGGCATGGTGATGGACTTCAGCGACGTCAAACGCATCGCCAAAGAAAAGTTGGTGGACTTGTGGGATCACGCTTTTCTGGTCTATCGCGGCGACAAAATAGTAGGCGACTTCCTCGCCACTCTGCCCGGACATAAGACCGTCACACTGGACATCGTGCCGACCGCCGAGAACCTTGCCCAGCTTGCCTTTGCGCTGCTCGATCCGGCCTATCAAGACACCTACGGCAACCATCTGCGCCTAGCCCAAGTGCGTCTGTATGAGACCCCAAACAACTGGGCCGACTGCACGCGAAAATAAAATCTACAGATTCTCTGGACAGAACTTCGCACATCGTTCAGAATGCGCGCCTTCCAAAAGTCGGCAACGGCTTTAAGACGTCGCACATGCAAGTTTAGGTGAGTGTTTTAAACCAGCAGTCTTTACCATATGTAGCGTAGCGGCTTATGGCGGCGCAGACTAACCTTTAGGTTATGTCGTAGCCAAAAC
>JAVHRA010000044.1:0-4196 GCA_036171395.1 Gallionella sp.
TATCTGCGTACTCGCACCGAGCACGCCAAGTATTCGAAAGTGATTTAGTGTTGCGCAGGGCCAGCCGGGCTTCCTTTTTTCACGCGGAGGCGCGAAGGGCGCGTGGGAAAAACCAATAGCATCGAACGCCTTTGACTTTCCCTGCGCGCTCCGCGCCTCCGCGTGAAATGTTTTTAAGAATATGTTGATTGATGCGTCATAACCGCGCGCCTTAACACTTGCGTCAATCTTCCTCCGCTATAATCGGCGCTTGATTTTCAAGCGGGGCGAACATGAACAAAATCCTCAAGATCGGTTTGATCGCAACGGCTTCCGTGCTGGGTGTGGCGGTAGCGGGCGCGGCGTATCTGGCCGCGACATTCAATCCTAACGATTACAAAGTACAGATCATCCAGGCGGTCAAAGACAGCAAGCACCGCACTCTGCATCTCGATGGCGACATCAGTCTGTCCTTCTTCCCCAATATTGGTGTGAACCTCAACAAGGTTACGCTCTCCGAAGTCAATAGCGAGCAAGAGTTTGCGGCACTCGGTAGCGCGCGCGTCTCGTTGGCCTTGTTGCCTTTGTTCAGCAAACACATCGTGGTCAATGAGGTGGCACTGAACGGCCTGCATGCGCGCGTCATCAAGCACAAAGATGGCACGAGCAATATCGATGACTTGATGGCTAAGTCAAGCACGGCGGAAACTGCGCCTGCTGGCGCGCCAGTGCAGTTCGATATTGCCCAAGTGGCGGTGGCGGACACGGCACTCACTTATATCGATGAGACCTCAGGTGCGCACTACGATATCAAGGACCTTAAGCTGGACAGCAGTCGCATCGCCAACGGCGTCCCGGCCAAGATCGCTTTGTCGCTGTCAGTGCAGGGCGATAGTCCCAAGGTCGCGCTCAAGACCGAGCTGAAGACGACGCTCACTTTCGATTTGGATAAACAAAGCTATCAACTCGCTGGTCTGGATATGACGGTGTCCGGCGCAGTATTGGATATCACGCAGCTACAAGTACATGCCAGTGGTGACGCGAGTGCCGAGTTGGGCACGCAAGCATTCTCGGCTAAGCAACTAGTAGTTAAAGTCAACGGTGTGCAGGGGCAGCAAAGCTTTAGCGCCGACCTTGCCGCGCCTGATCTTAACCTGAGCAATGAGCATTACACGGGCACCAAGTTGGCATTAAATGCCAATGTAGATGCAGCGTTCGGCAAGTTGGTCGCCGCGTTGTCGATACCGATCATCTCTGGTTCGGCCAAGGAATTTAAGATTGCCGACGTGTTACTGGATGTGCAGCTGACGCAAGCGGAGCAAAGTTACAAGTTGAAGTTGGATACGCCGCTGGCAGGAGATATGACCAGTCAACAGTTCGACATGAGCAATCTCAATATCGCGCTGAGTGCGAGCGGTGACAAGCTGCCTAATAAATCCATCAGCAGCACCATGACCGGCAATGTATCGCTCAATACCAAGAAGCAGAGCGTGCAAGCCAACCTGTCTGGAGGTCTGCTGCAAAGCCAGTTGCGCGCTAAATTGGCTGTCAACGGTTTCGCCCAACCCGCCATTCATTTTGATGTGGATGTCGATCAGTTTGATGCCGATCTTTATCTACCCAAGAAAGCTCCCGCTACAGTAGCAACTGCCGCCACGCCCGAACAATCCTTGGATCTATCCGCATTGCGCACGCTCAATTTGGACGGCAGTCTGCGGGTCGGCGCACTCAAAGTTGCCAATGTCAAAGTTGCGCAGCTGCGCATCGATGTGCAGGCGCACAAGGGAGTCGTCAACGTCAGTCCGCTCAGTGCCGAGCTGTATCAGGGCAGTACCAGCGGCAGTCTCAGCATCAACGCGCAAGCCACACCCGCCATCACCATCAAGCAGACGCTCAGCGGCGTGGATATCGCTTCTTTGAGCAAGGACGCGGCGCACTTTGACACGCTGGAAGGCAAGGGCAATGTGGCTTTGAGTCTCAGTATGCAAGGCAACAAAGTGAGCGAAATGAAGCGCGCACTAAACGGTACGGCCACGCTGAATCTCGCCGATGGTGCAATCAAAGGCATTAACGTGGCGAAGAAGTTGCGCGCTGTGAAGAGCATGTTCGGTGCCAAGTCGGACACGCAGTCTGCCGACCAATCCGAGAAGACCGACTTCAGCGAACTCAAAGCTAGCTTCAAGATTCGCAACGGTGTCGCACACAACGATGACCTGTCGATGAAATCGCCCTTGCTGCGTCTGAGCGGTGCGGGGGACATCGATATTGGCCACGACAGCATCGATTATCTGGCCAAGGCCACGTTGGCCAAGACCCTGGAAGGTCAGGGTGGCGCGGATGCGGTAGGGGGGGTGACCGTGCCCTTGCGCGTGCATGGCCCGTTCACCGATATGAAATACAGTCTCGAGTTCGGCGCGATGGTGAGCGATGGTGCCAAGCAAAAAGTCAAGGCGCAGGCAGACGCTGCCAAGGCTGCTGTACAACAAAAACTGGATGCAGAAAAAGCTGCGGCTAAGAGCAAGCTGCAAGATCAGCTCAAGGGCGGGCTCAAAGGTTTATTCAAATAGTGGTGACAAGTTTTGCTGCACGCCTCATCGTCTGGCAGCGCGCTCATGGCCGTCACGACCTGCCCTGGCAAGGCGCGGATGCCTATCGTGTTTGGCTCTCTGAGATTATGTTGCAGCAGACCCAGGTCGCCACTGTCATCCCCTATTACCAACGCTTTGTTGCGTCGTTTCCAAATGTAGCTGCACTCGCGGCGGCCACTGAAGAGCAGGTGCTGGAACATTGGAGTGGCCTAGGCTATTACGCCCGTGGCCGCAACCTACACAAAGCCGCGCGCCTCATCGTCGAGCAATATCACGGCGAGTTTCCCAAGGAATTCGAGCAGATTATCGAATTGCCTGGCATAGGACGTTCCACTGCCGCCGCCATCTGCGCGTTGGCCTATCACCAGCATCGCGCCATACTGGATGGCAACGTCAAACGTGTACTGGCACGCTATTGCGGCATAGCAGGTTGGACGGGCGATAAAAAAATCGAAACGCAACTGTGGCAACAAGCCGAAGCGCTATTGCCGCAAGGCGATGTCGCTATCTATATCCAATCACAAATGGATATGGGCGCGACGCTATGCACACGCAGCAAACCAAAATGCGGCGCCTGTCCGGTGCAAACCGATTGCGTCGCGTATCTGACGCATCGCGTAGCGCAACTCCCCACTCCGCGTCCACGCAAAGCCGTGCCCGAACGTCACGCCACGTTTTTGCTACTCATGCACGGCCACGACATTCTGTTGGAAAAGCGCGCCGCGCAAGGTATCTGGGGCGGGCTATGGTGTTTGCCGCAACTCGATGATGGCGGTGAATTGTTGGATGAATATGTGCGACGCACTGACATGAGTGTGAGTGAGCGCAGCGAACTCGCTGCATTTACACACACCTTCACGCACTTCAAATTGCATATCACGCCAGTGCTGCTGCATGTGACGTGCAAGCCTCTGCGTGTGCAGGAGGCGGGTAGTGTATGGCTGGATGTTGACGAGGCTTTGCAAGCGGCGATACCGACGCCGGTGAGGATGATGTTGGAGAAAGTTGCAAGTATGTAGGCAACTAGCTGTCGGGCTAACGTTCTGACGGTATTGATTCTGAAATTTACGCAGAATCAGGTTTCATTGCTGGCAAATCTAAGGACGTTTGCATCCGACAATAATTGTTCGGCCAAGCAATATATCCATACTGTTCATCTTCAGAACAAAGTGTTCATTGTGTTTATCCACAGCTTTATATTTTCTTTTCTCTTTGCGCATAGTTAGTTTCGCAAACAATTTGATGGGTAGCCAGAGAAGCAAGAGCCACGCAATGGATGTGCTTTGTCGTTTGTCTATGGCGACTTCGATGCTCTTAAAGCCAGCATCCAGAAGGGAGTGTGACAAGTAAAAATATGAAACCGGATTGATATGTCCGCCGGCAGTATGTAATTCGCTCTCGCTAACATGTAGCGGCCCGAACAAATTGTAGAAACCGTAAACGAGAAATCTGATGCGTGATTTGAGATTGAGAATATTCGGTGTTGTGATTATCAATGTGCCATTGGGCTTAAGGATGCGGTGCATCTCGCGCAGGGTGCGGCGGTAATGTTCTAAATGTTCAATGACCTCTGTACAGGTTACAAGTTCGAATGAGCCGTCCGCAAAGGGCAGATTTTCAGTACTCAAG
>JAVHRA010000045.1:0-4187 GCA_036171395.1 Gallionella sp.
TCACCGGGAGGATATGCAATGCTTCCCGGTACTTTGCTATGGTACGCCGGGCGACTACTATGCCCTGCTGTGCCAAGATTTCTGACATACGGCTGTCGGTGAGTGGTTTGCGCGTGTCTTCCGCACTGACCAATTGCTTGATCAGTTCGCGTATCGCCGTGGAAGAGCAGCTGCCGCCACTGTCTGTCGCCAGTCCGCTGCCAAAAAAATACTTGAATTCATAGATGCCACGTGGCGTGAGCATGAATTTCTGCGTGGTACTGCGCGATACGGTGGATTCGTGCAACTCCAACTCCTCAGCGATTTCTCTCAGGACTAATGGTCGCATACCTATCGCACCATGTTCCAGAAATTTTTCTTGGCGCTGCACGATGGCTTGCGCGACACGCAAGATGGTGTCAAAGCGCTGCTGTAGATTTTTGATCAACCATTTGGCTTCTTGCAGATGAGTGGAGAGCTGCGAACCGTTCTTGTCGTCGCGCTGTTGCAGGATGTTGGCATAGATCTGGTTGACGCGCAGCTTGGGCATGGCCTCGGTATTGAGGCGTGCGCGCCAACGGCCTTTGTATTTATCCACGACGATGTCAGGAATAACATAGTCGGCGACGGTATGGTCGAACGCGGCGCCCGGCTTGGGGTTGAGCACGGCAATCAAATGTTGCGCGGCGCGTAACTCGTCATCGTTGCAGCGTAACAAGCGTTTGATTTTGGCGAAATCGTGTGCCGCGACCAGTTCGATATGCTGACTGACCAAGGCCACTGCCAGCTCGCGTTGGGGAGTTTCATCCGGTAGCGCTTTAAGTTGTAGTGCGAGGCACTCACCGAGGTTGCGTGCCGCAAGACCGGGCATGTCCAGATGTTGCAGCTGTACCAGTGCGGTCTCCAAATCGTCCAGAGTAATCTCTAGCTCGGCAGGTAGCATGTCCATCAGTTCAGAGAGCGCCAAGGTCAGATAGCCGTTGTCGTCCAAGGCATCGATGAGCAGGCCGATGATCTGGCGGTCGTGGTCGTCCAACTGGGTAGTCGACAGCTGGATGTGCAAATGGTCGCGCAGACTGGCCTGTAGGGCGGCTTGTTCAGGGAATGAGTCGTCATCCTCATCACGGACGCGGCTGCCTGGGCTCTCGTTCCATTCCTGAGTATCGCCGGTCACATTTTCATCGGCGTGATCTGATTCATCCGTAGATTCATTGGCGGGTGTAGCCGCTTCAGTGTTGGATGAGGGGGCACTATTTTCGCCGCTATAGGGAAGTGGCTGACTGTCTTCGGCCAATTCCAGCATGGGATTTTCTTCCAGCATGCGTGACACTTCCTGCTGCATGTCCTGCGTGGACAATTGCAGCAAGCGTATGGCTTGTTGTAACTGGGGGGTCAGCGTTAGCTGCTGAGATAAGCGTAGTTGGAGTGATGCTTTCATTAACTCTTTTTCATTCTGGGATTCCTGCAAGTCATAGCTTGAAGTGTTCACCCAGATATACTTTCCTCACGCCCTCATTATAGATGATTTCCTCGGGCTTGCCTTCCGCCATCACGGCACCCGCATTGATGATGTAAGCGCGATCACAGATGCCCAAGGTCTCGCGCACGTTATGGTCGGTGATGAGTACACCGATGTCGCGTTGTTTGAGGAAACTAATGATTTTTTGGATATCGATGACTGCGATTGGATCGACACCGGCGAAAGGTTCATCGAGCAAGATGAAGCGCGGATTAGTGGCCAGCGCACGAGCAATCTCGACGCGTCTGCGCTCACCACCGGATAGGCTGATGGCGGGGTTGTTGCGGATATGAGTAATGTGCAAGTCTTCCAGCAGACCTTCCAGACGCGCTGCTAATTCACCGTTACTCATACCTTGTAGTTCGAGCACGGCCTTGATGTTTTGCGTCACAGTGAGGCGCCTGAAAATGGAGGCTTCTTGGGGTAGATAGCCCAAGCCCAGGCGCGCGCGTCTATGGATGGGCAGATGGGTGATGTTGTGCTCGTCGATATAGATCTCACCACCATCCGCCGCCACCAAGCCGACGATCATGTAGAAGGAAGTCGTCTTGCCTGCACCGTTGGGGCCGAGTAGTCCGACCACTTCTCCGCTATGAACGCTCAGCGAGGCATCTTTCACCACGCTGCGTGAGCCATATTTCTTTTGCAGACCTACTGCACGTAATTCACTCATTTCTTCTCCGCAGGCGCACTGGGTTGTTTCGAAGGTTGCAACACGGCACGCACGCGTTGTGGCGCAACGCCTTGTACTACCGCGCCAGTGTCGACTTGGAAGATCTCGGTCTGCGCGTTGTAGATGATATGTTCGCCACGTATGAAATCCTGTTCGCGTTTGAGTCGCGCCTGACCGTAGATGTCTATGGTCTGTTTTTGCGTGTCATATTCGATACGTTCGCCGTATCCCTCAACGTACTCGTTTATCCCTTCGCGTTTTTGCCGGAAACTCGCAGCCGAGCCATACATCAGACCGATCTTATTTCCTTTTTTATCTTCACTGATGATGATCTTGTCGCCACGCAATTCTAGCGTGCCTTGGGTGGCTTGCACCTTGCCGGTGAAGATGCTGGTGCGCTCCACGTTGTTGATGACGACCTGATCTGCCTCGACTTGCATCGGTTGCTTGTGATCATTCTGTTCAGCCCAACACAGCGGGACGAACAAACAGGCGAGCAGTGCCAGGCTAGTTTTGCGAGAGTGCATTTGAAACTTTCACTTTAGATAGTAGTTTGAGGGTCTGCGCGCGGTTGTCGAGTTCCATCCCCAGCGCACTCAGATGAGCATCGTCCTCTTCGACCGTCACCGCGTTCGGGGTGCTGGCGGTCTCCTCATCTGGCATCACTTTCACGTAATCCGTTTTGACCAACAATGCACCACGCGATGCGCTGGCTGCGCGCACGATTTCCACATTGTCATATAACTCGATGACATCGCCTTGACTTGATAGCCGGCCCTTGAGTGCTGTCATTTGTATGTCGGGGCGCAGTGGCGAGTGTCCCGTGAGTTTGGGCGCGTTCAATTCGGTGCTGTCATCATCTGCGTAATGCACCAGTTGTTTGGCGGACATGAGGAAGCGCGGAGTGCCATCTAGACTCAAGGTGACGGCGTGCAGATTGTCTATGATCGCATCCGGCGTGTGTTGCTTGGTCTTGTCGGTGGCGGTAGCTTCCGGTTTTGCCTGCTGGTCCAGCCAGTAGGTCATCGCCAGAATAGCGAGCAAAGGCAAGACCGGCAGCCAAGTGCGGACACGTGCGACTAGGGTCATATCAGATATTGGGCCAATTGCGCATCTAGTGTGCCTTGCGCGTGCATGATGAGTTCACAAGCTTCACGCACCGCGCCATGCCCGCCGCGATGTTGCGTGATGTAGTTGGCATGTTCGCGTACCAGTTGCGGTGCATCCGGCACGCTCATCGCCAGGCCTACGTTGCGCATCACCGGCAGGTCGACCACGTCATCGCCCATATAGGCAGCCGCATCGCGGGTCAGTTTTAATTTATTGAGCAGGTCGTTCATGGCATTGATCTTGTGCTCTACACCTTGGTAGACATGTTCAATGCCGAGATTCTGCGCACGCAGCGTCACGCATTTCGAGGTGCGCCCGGTGATGATGGCGACTTGCACACCGCTGGCCTTGAGCAGTTTGATGCCGAGTCCATCTAGTGTGTTGAAGCGTTTGAATTCGTTTCCAGAATCAGACAGATACAGCCCGCCGTCGGTCATGACGCCATCTACGTCGAAGGTCACTAGTTTGATAAGTTTGGCGCGGCTGAGCAGCATGGGGTTCTCCGGTGGGTTAGATGACTTTTGCGTGTAACAGGTCGTGCATATTGAGTGCACCCACCAGACGATTGTTCCCGTCCACGACAAGTAATTGATTGATGTTGTGTGTTTCCATCGTCTCTACGGCTTCCACCGCCAGTGCCTCGGGGCTGATGCAACGTGGGTGGGCAGACATGACGCTAAGTACAGGCGTGGTATTGAAATCCAGATTCTTCTGTAGGGTGCGACGCAGATCACCGTCGGTGTAAATGCCTAGCACATGCAGTGCGGCATCCACGATGGCTGTCATCCCCACGCCTTTTCTGGACATCTCCAGTAAGGCATGGCTCAACATGGCATCCTCGCGCACTGCGGGCAGGCGCTCACCGCTACGCATCACATCGCGCACATGGGTGAGCAAGCGCCTACC
>JAVHRA010000046.1:0-4181 GCA_036171395.1 Gallionella sp.
GGCAGATCATCAATCATCACATCGTGGTCACGATCAAGATGCTGGAAGCATTACCTTGGCCCAAGCATCTCAAAAACGTGCCTGAATATGCAGGCGGGCACCATGAACGTATGGATGGCAAAGGCTATCCGCGCGGACTAAAGCGAGATGAAATGTCAGTGCAGGCACGAGTAATGGGCATTGCCGATATCTTTGAAGCATTGACCGCAAAGGATAGGCCATACAAAAAAGGCAAGACACTCACCGAATCACTGACCATACTAGGGAAGTTCAAACTAAACGGATCATGTTGATCCAGACTTGTTTGATGTATTTATTCGGGAGAAGGTGTATCTCGAATATGCGCAACAATTTTTAGCGGCAGAACAAATCGACGAAGTGGATCTAAGTAAGATTCCGGGAGTAGGTGTGTAAATTTAAGCTACTGCATAGTGGTGAGTCCAGGGGGAGCGGCAATGAAGGGGCAAAGTGGATTTACCTTGATTGAATTGAGTATTGTGATGGCTATTGTCGGGATACTCGCTGCCATTGCCATACCTGCATATCAAGACTACATGACCAGAGCGAAGGTCTCGGAAGCCGTCTACGCTGCTGATGCCGCTAAAGCACAAGTCAGTGAGGCATTTCAAACGAGTGGCTTGGATGGTTTGGCTAAATTCAGAAATAGTTTCAATGCTTCTCATGCCGCACAAGTTTCCAAGTACGTGCAGAGCGTGGCAGTTGATCCGGATGGAGTTATTTCGGTGACAACTAGTTCGGCTGGGAGTGGTCTGCCTAGTGATGCGCAAAACAAGCGCGTCGTGTTTACACCGTTCGCAGCCCTTGCTGCCAACCCGCAAGGTGCAAAGACGGCCACATTGCAGCCTACCTCGGTGGGGCTGCTTGATTGGGTGTGTACCTCAATGACCGATGGTGCAGCCAACGCGAGATTGCTGACCGGAGCGACATTGGGAGATATGCCTGCCAAGTATGTGCCGCTGGAGTGCCGATGAAATTTTGCTTAGTGCAAGCTTGCTAGCTAACAGGATTGCGCAATCAGGCCTGACAAAAAACGTCACTTCCTTACCGAATTTTGCTGCAATAGCTGGGTGCTTGATGGGGTGAATTTATATATATCCATATAAAACAGTTAATTAAATTATTGGCACAGCTATTGCTTTATATCTCACGACACACACAATTGTGTGTTGATTTAGACTAAAGCTGAGACTGTTCGCAGTTTGTTTTAAATCACCCCACTCAAAAACTTAAGGAGCTTCATATGAAGAACATTCAAAAAGGTTTTACATTGATCGAACTGATGATCGTTGTTGCGATTATCGGTATTTTGGCTGCAGTAGCGATTCCTGCTTACCAAGACTACACGGTACGTGCAAAAGTATCTGAAGCGGTTATCGCTGGCGATGCAGTAAAAGCCATGATCAGCGAAGCTTATCAAACCGATGGTATGGCAGGTATCACCGCTGCTGTAACTACATATAACGCCAAGTTGCAAGTAGAAAAGTCTAGTAAATATGTGAATAACATTACAATTGACGCTGTTGGTGTTATCACTGTGCAAATGTCAAATGCTGCTGGTAGCGGTCTGCCAGCCGATGCAAGAAACACAACTCTGACATTTACACCAAATGTACAGAATGCTGCGCTGACAGCTGCTACAGCAACAAATGGTGCTGTTGACTGGGCTTGTGCATCTGCAACTAATGCGACTGCAACAAACCGTGGTTTGGCAGTGGCTACAGCAGGTAGTTTGCCAGCTAAGTACGCTCCTGCAGAGTGCCGTTAAGCTTAATGCTTAGCTAAGCATTACTGTAGAACGTAGCAGTAAAAACCCCCGCCTTCGCAAGAATGCGGGGGTTTTTACGTCATAGGGTTGAGCATTGCGTGTTTATCTTTTGCCGTGCGTATCGACCATGTCCCTGAGTTCACGCAAGTCACTCTCGATAGTAGACATCTGGTAGAAACTTCCGCCCGCTTGTTTGGCGAGTTCCAGTTGCTCGATGGCAGCGTGGATGTTGCCTTGCCAAGCGTAGCTATAAGCGAGCGCCTGATGTTGTTCTAAGGGTTTGTTCAAAAGCTGATAAGCATGGGCTTGAAGGTTATATAAGGTGACATCGGCTGGATAGTGCGTGATGCGGTCACTCAGCATACGGCTGGCGGTCTCGGCTTGTCCGGTGCGCAACAGCAGTTGTGCATAGTCATAGATCAGCGCGCGGTATTGGGGATGACTCTGCACCGTAGCTTGGTAATAGTTGAGTGTGGCAGGGTCGTCTTTCTGTGCCGCAATAACTTGGCCAGTCAGGGTGTCTATCAATGCGTTGCCTTGCACTTGAGCGCGCAGGATATCGCTCTCCTGCTTTGCTCGGCTGGTGTCATTCGCGCGCATCAAGGCCAATATCAAGCCATAGCGTTGCGCGAGAGGATTGCCGAATTTTTTGTCATTCAGGGCATGGTCAAAATAGCTGATGGCATCACTGCTGGACTTTTGATGTGCGATCAATTTGGTCCGTATCAGTTGAAAATCCAAACTGTCGGGTATCAAGCGATAAGCTTGTTTGCTGACGCGGTTCTCGATATCGGCAACACGCTCGCTGGTGATGGGGTGAGTGCGCATATAGTTGGGCGCATTGCCTTCCAGCAGTCTGGTCGCACGTTGCAAGCGTTCCAAAAACTCAGGCATGGCATGCGCGTTGAAGCCTGATTTTTCCAGTAACTCCAAGCCAATACGATCTGCTTCTTGCTCATGCAAACGGGTGAAATCCAATTGCTTTTGTACGGCACGAGCCTGTGCGCCCATGATGGCTGCTTGCGAGGTTTGTGGGCTGTTGCGTGCCGCCAAGATCGCAACTGCGATGGCGGCCATAGAGGCCAGGCTGTCATTTTGTGTGCCGCTTATCAGCCGTGCGTAATGGTGTTGGGTGACGTGGGCAATCTCGTGACCCAAAACGGAAGCCAGTTCGGATTCACTCTGCGTCGTCAACAGTAGGCCGACATTCACACCAATAAAACCACCAGGGATAGCAAAGGCGTTGACGGTCTCATCGTTCATAGCAAAGAACTCGAAGTTCAGCGCGGGTTCATTGCTGTTGGCGACTAAGCGATCACCTATCAGGTTCAAGTAGTCGTTGACCTCCGGGTCATCCAAAAATTGGCGGCTGACTCTAATCTGCATCATGCTCTGTTGTCCGATTTGGCGTTCTTGCAGCGGCGTCAGCACGGATTGGGAGACATCTCCTAGGTCGGGTAAGCCTTCTGCAATAGCTTGTGAGGCGAAGCACAGCAGCACTGATACGGTTAGTTTTTTCATGGGCAGCATGATAATGGATTTGTGCTTAAGTATTGCAGTGCAGCTTTGTAACAGAAAATGGTTGGGTGGCAGCGATAGAATCTGGCTATGGACTTTAGCTGACAAATTGAGCAGAATTCGCGTCCATTCGAATTTACTAATATGAGGGAAGCAGTATGTCAAATTTCAAAAATATCACGGTTGAAGAGTTGCAGCTTTTGTTGAAGAACAGCCCCCCCAAGTTGGTGGATGTGCGTACCGATGCGGAAGTGGCGCGCGGCAAGATTCCCCAAGGCGATTCTGTACCATTGCATCTGATTCCTATGCGTATCAATGAGCTGGATAAGCAAGCAACCACGGTTTTTTATTGCCAGATGGGTGGTCGTTCAGCGCAAGCCGCAGCATTCGCCGTAGCGAACGGGTTTACCGATGTCTATAACTTGCAGGGTGGCATCACAGCTTGGGCTCATGCCGGACTGCCCATCGCATGATGGCATTCGACATCGAACTTGATGTGCGCAAGCTGGCCTGTCCTTTACCTATTCTGCGCGCAAAAAAAGCCCTGTCTGTGATGGACAGCGGCAATGTATTGAAAGTGGTGGCCACGGATAAAGAGGCGCCCAAGGATTTCGAAGTGTTCTGCCGTCAGACCGGTAATGCTTTGCTGGCAGCAGAGACAGCAGGCGAAGAGTTTATCTTTTATATCCGCCGTCGCTGAGTATTCCACCACACAAGAAGGGCACCAAAACCACGAACGACCAGTTTTTATTCCGTGTCTCTCGTGGCTGAGTTGTTAGCAAATCAGCCCAGCTTGTTACGCTGAGCCTGTAACTGCACCAGTGTCGCGCCGAAGTCTGCCATGC
Source organism: Gallionella sp. (assembly GCA_036171395.1). GTDB lineage: Bacteria > Pseudomonadota > Gammaproteobacteria > Burkholderiales > Gallionellaceae > Gallionella. The sequence continues at coordinate 4,150 of JAVHRA010000046.1, forward strand.
GTTTCTTCTCTTGCTCCACCACGGCGGCGGGC
>JAVHRA010000047.1:0-4162 GCA_036171395.1 Gallionella sp.
CAGCTTCCCAAGCTGCATACGAGGGTTCGATCCCCTTCACCCGCTCCATATTCAGATGACTCCGGCTCACGAAGTCACTATGGCGCAAAGGCAGGAAGACTCAAACCATGCGACTGACCCCATCACAAATGTTAGCCATACGCGAAATCGTCCAGCTTGTTGCGGGCGAACACAACAGCGTGCGTGTATTCGGTTCGCGTTTGGATGATAGCGCACGCGGAGGCGATTTGGATTTGCTGGTGGAGTGTGCAGAGCCCGTGGAACAGCCCGCCTTATTAGCCGCGCAAATTTCCGCAAAGATCTCGCGCGTGATGCACGGGCGCAAAGTGGATGTGTTGTTGAGCGCGCCCAATCTGCTGCATTTGCCGATACATGACATCGCATTTCAAGAGGGAGTCGTGTTGTGAACATTGAAGCTAAACTTGCGCTGCGCTTACAATTTCTGGCGCGCGTCATCGCCAAAGAGTCACGTCACCTCGTCACGACCGACCAACGCTTGTTTGTTGGTGCGCAGGCCGTTAAAGATTTTTCCGGTTTGGAAATGGATGCCGATTTGGCCGAGCGCGTGGAGGCCTTCGTGGGCAGATTCAGCCGACTGCAAGACACGATCGGCGACAAGTTATTGCCCGCGCTATTGATAGCGTTGGGGGAGAAGAACGCTGCGGTGATGGATAATTTAGATCGTGCCGAACGCTTAGGGTTAATCGTTTCCGCCGAACAGTGGCTGACCATGCGCAGCCTCAGAAATCAGATGGTGCACGAATATGTTGAAGATGTGGCAATACTCACCAGCGCATTGCAAAGCGGTCATGTCTTCGTCGCAACTCTGGTCACGGCAGGCGAAAAAATGAGCGCAGAAATCGCTCGTAAAGGCTGGTTGGAAGCGTAAAAATCGTAGCAACCTGACCCGTAGCAAATCCCACTTTTTATTTCAATGCCACATCCGGCACCACCACGCGCTGGTCGTGCATGACGATGCGCGCGACGAACCAGATGGCGAGCGCGTTGGCGGCGAGGGCGACTAGGCCGACACGGTCGTAATGCACGATGTGCTGTGCGCTGTCTTGCGTGATGATAAAACCCGCCAGCGTGCTGGCCAGCGCCATTGCCAGCGATTGCACGGTCGCGTTGAGCGACATGAAGGTGCCGCGCAGATGTGGTTGGGCGGCCGAGGTGATGATGGCCATGGCGGGAATCATGCGACCCGACACCAGTACGAAAAACACTGTGGTGTAGATCAGCCATAACCACAGCGGCGCGGCGCCGATGTGGGTGACTAACAACAGGGGCAGCGAGGCGACCAAGGCCACTAAGCGATAAACACGCGTCTTGCCATGCTGGTCGGCACGCCGACCGATGAAGCGCGCGCTAAAAAAGGTCGCTGCGCCGCCGGCCAGATAGATGAACGGAATCTCGTGCTGGGTGATACCGATGTTATGCACCGCATATAGGGTGATGTAAGGAATCACGGTGAAGCCGGAGAAGATGATCAGCGCGGAGAACAGCAGTGCGCGCAGATGATTGGGGTCGCGCAATACATCGAACATGGGCACGAAAGGATGGGCGCGTTTCTGCGCACTGATGTGTTGGCGCAGTTGCGGCAATACTTGTTTGCCGACGAAGAAAAACAGTGTGGTCAGCACCGCAACCAGTACGAACGGCGCGCGCCAGTTCAGCCAGTTCGCCAGCCACAAGGAGATGGGCACGCCGGCGATGGTGGATAGCGAGAACGCCGACATGACGATACCGCTGGCACCGGCGCGACGCTCGAAGGGAATCACGTCGCCGATGATGGTCTGCACCATCGCGCCCATCACGCCGCCGAACGCTCCGGCTAGCGCGCGTGCCACCAACAATGTGGCGTAGCTGGGGGCGAGTCCGCAGGCCAGCGAGGCGAGGCCGAACAATACGAACATGGTGAGCAGCAGACGTTTGCGTTCAAAACGGTCGACGAAAGTGGCGGCTAGCAAGCCGGACAGTGCTGCACTAAAACTATAGGACGCGACCAACAGACCGAACTCGTGGGTGCTGATGCCGAAGGCGCTGATCAGCATCGGGCCGAGCGGCATCATGATCATGAAATCGAGGATGTGGCTGAACTGTATGCCCGCGAGCGTGAGGAGTAGGCGGCGCTCGTGGGGGGCGCTCAGGATGGGATGCATGTGCTTAAGACCTAATGGAGTGGGCGAGATTTAACAGTGCCGTCAGCAGCGCAGTGTCAGGACTCTTTTTCCTTGCTGCGATGCAACGGGCATACATCACAGTAGTCGGCAGGCATCATTTTGATATGTGGCACACAGATCACCAGATTGTGGTCGTCTTTGCTGCGAAAGGTATGAACGCATTCGGCGCAAGTAGTCTTGGCAGGGTTCTCTTCGTTGTTTTCGGTTTGCGGGTTCATGTTGGCTGCTACTTCCTGCTGTTGCGTGATGGTCGGCACACTACGCCGGGCAATATGCAGGGTCAAATATAACCCTGTGTGTAACTACGTTATGACAGCGGCGGTGAATCAGAAACGTTCGTGCGGCATCAAATAACGCCATAGCCCGATAGGCATTCTGGACATCACCACGCGCCCAATGCGCAAGCGCTTCATGGCAATAACGTGCAGGCCAACTGTGGTGCAAGCGTGGGCAATCTGGCCGGGGATGATGCCTTTGATGGCAAAGCGCAAGTGGCGCTCGTTCTGCCAGCTGACCTTGATGGGCTTGAGTGCGCGGCCATTGAAACTCAAGCCGTGATTGAGCAATTTGAGCCCTTCCGCCGAGAGCGTGCCCGCCACTTCCACCACATACTCCTGCTCCATGATGGCAGCATCGTCCTTCAGCTTGCGTGTCACGCGCCAGTCTTGGGTGTACACCTGCAAGCCATACGCACCCTGCTCCAACGGTGCGCATTGCGTCAGACGAAAAAAATGCTGTTTGAGTATACGTATCTCGGAACCATCGTCCGGCGTGCGCGTCGCCGCACTCAGCATGGGCGGGCTGGTCGTGTCGCCTTGTGGCAGATGCAGCACCATGCTCACCGGCTCAATAGGCGAGAGTTGTGCATCGGGATGCAATTCAACGCGCTGTTCTGCCACCATAAATTGTGGTTCTTCCACCACTACGCCATCCACCCGCACCCAGCCACCCGCGATATACAACTCGGCTTCGCGGCGTGAGCAGGCGGTCAGTTCGACGAGACGTTTGGCGAGGCGGATGGGTGTGGTCATGGTGTGGTTGTTTAACAAAGTGGCGCATTGTAATGGCAGGGCGAAAATCGGGATGAGATTTGCGCTTTGCCTGTCGCTGCTGACGTCCGCTTTGCTAGCGCGCATCACGGGCGGATTGCAAGCCACAAATCACACCCGCGATAAAAATTCCCGAAAAATTCCCGTGCGCGTCGGTGGTAAAATCCGAGCCGATTTTTTGCCGATTCCCATTCATGTCCCAGCCTGCTTTCGTCCATCTGCGTCTCCACAGTGAATTCTCCATCGCCGACGGCATGGTGCGGATTCCTGACGCCGTGGCGGCGGCGCATGCGGATGGTATGCCGGCCTTGGCGCTGACCGACTTAAGCAATGTGTTCGGCCTGATCAAGTTCTACAAGACCGCGCGCGGCAAGGGCGTGAAGCCGGTGATCGGGTGCGATGTATTTATCAGCAACGACGCCGACCGCGACCGTCCGCACCGCTTGCTGTTGTTGTGCCAGTCGCGCGAGGGCTATCTGTTGTTGTGCGATTTGTTGTCGCGCGCCTATCTGGAGAATCAGCATCGCGGCCGCGCCGAGCTGCGCCGCGAGTGGTTCCATGCGCATGGCACGGCGGGATTGATTGCCTTGTCCGGTGCGCATCTGGGCGATGTGGGCAGCGCCTTGCTGGCGGGTAATGCAACGCAAGCGCAGCACTACGCGCAGGAGTGGGCGGGTTTATTCAACCAGCGTTACTACCTGGAAATACAGCGCACCGGCCATGCCGAGGAAGAGCAGCACATTGCGGCCGCCCTGATCTTGGCCACTCAGCTGGCGCTGCCGGTGGTGGCCACGCATCCGGTGCAGTTCATCAGTAATGAGGATTTCAAAGCGCACGAGGCGCGCGTGTGTATCGCGGAAGGCTATGTGCTGAATGACAAGCGTCGCGTCAAAGCCTTTACGCCCGAGCAATACTTCAAGACTCAGGCCG
>JAVHRA010000048.1:0-4129 GCA_036171395.1 Gallionella sp.
GCCCATCAACCACAGCACACCGCCGCCCGCCATCAATACGGTGAAGGTCGATAGTTCACGCGAACGTGCCAGCTGGCCCTTTTCTTTGGCCTGTTCTAACTTTCGTTCCGAGGGTTGTTCGGTCTTTTCTAGATCGCTATCTTCTGCCATGTCGCACGCCACTCCATAGTGCGATTATGCTCAGCTGCGCAGCTGACCATGCTTGGAATAAGCGGGGGAAACGACGGCTTACAGCGGGGTTCGCGGCAGAATAGTGGAATCCGTCAGCAGGGTACGGTTACGCCCGCCTTGTTTGGCAAGGTACAGGTTCTCGTCGGCACATTTGAGCTGTGCATCCAGCTCAGTGCCCGGCGCGATACACAGGCCGATGCTCAAGGTAAATGCGATCACCGTGTCGGCAAAGTTCACATGCGAACGCGCCACCTTGATGCGAAAAGCCTCGCACTGTGACAACGCATCCTTGGCCTCATCGAACAGAATGAAGAATTCTTCGCCGCCCGCCCGTGCCACCAATTGCGTGGTGAAATGCTCTTTGATCAAAATGGCAAGATGGCGCAGTGCCTCATCGCCGCCGTCATGCCCATATTGATCGTTGATCTTCTTAAAGAAGTCGATGTCCATCACCGCAACAGCCACCGGTTTAGCGGCCTTGAGTTGGGCGGCGTAATACTTCTCGCCCTGCTCGAAAAAAGCGCGCCGATTCAGCAGCCCAGTGAGGTAGTCGTGGTTGGCCACGAAGCGCACCGCCTCTATGCTTTCCTGCATTTCCAGATTCTGCCGGATACGACACACCAGCTCGTCGTAGCTACAAGTCTTGAACAGAAAATCGTTTGCGCCGAGCTTGAGAAATTGCGCGGATAACTTGGGATTGCCGGAGCCGGCTAGCCCGATTACGGCCAGCCTGTCCTTGGGCCATTTACGGCGCACATGGAACAGAAAGTTGAAACCGTCCATATTGGGCATTTCATGATCGACCAGCACCAGCTTGATGTCACGGTGCTGTTCCAACAGCGCCAGACCTGCCACGCCGTCGCTCGCTTGCAACACTTGCATACCCTGCACTTTGAGCATGCTCTCGGCCAGACCACGAAAAGATGCGGAATCATCCACCACCAATACTTTGGTGCTGAGGTTGCGATACAAACGCCCCACTAAATCGACGATGTATTGATAGGCGTTGATACTGTCCTTGAGTACATAATCGATCACGCCCTTGCTCATGATGCGGTCGTGCAGCGCGGCATCGAACATGCCGGTCATGGCAATGACCTTGAGCTGCGCAGCGATCAACACATCCACCACCTCGCCCTGCGGCGCATCGGGTAGATTCAAATCGCTGATGGCCAGAAAGAACTGGCGTTGGTTTTGCGCGAGGATGGTTTTGACCTGCGCCATATCGGTGGCGATCAGGACGCGACAACCCCAGCGTTCATGCAGCATCTTGGCGGCCATTTCAGCCAGGGAGCGTTGATCCTCGATGAGCAGGATGTCTGCATCGATCTCATCACCATGCTTAGTCCTGCGCGGCTTGCTACGGATCAGTGCCATCTTGCACCTCTCTCTAGTCGCTAATACTCAGACAGGCCATCACTTCAGAGCCATTGCCTGAATAGCGCAATTCGTTACAAATACTAGCCAACAGGGAGATGCCACGGCCATGTCGCTGTCTATTCCGTACCAGTCCCTCGCCTCGGCTGGCGTGGTAATCAAAACCCGGACCGCTGTCTTTGAAAGTGATCTTCAAGCAACTGCATGCCTGACAGCCTTGGCGTTGCACCACGATGCTGATTTGCCCGTTTTGTAACTCAGCCAAGCGGTGCTTGCGTTCTTCGAAGTAGCGCTCCATTCCTTCACCACCATTTTTCAACTTAGAGTCCAGCTTGAGCACACCATGATCGAGCGCGTTGTTGAACAATTCAGATAACACCAGAAACACTTTGCCGCCGGTATTGCCGCCGTTGATCTGTCCGGTGATATTGATCAAAAAGGGCACCACATCCATGCGTCGTAATTGTGCTGCGGTCAGTGTCACCGCCAGTTCCCAGATTGGTTCGCCATTCTTGCCATACTCGCATAAGGTGCTGTTGTTGCCCGAGCGTGGCTGCTGGATGAACTCTGGTGCTGCGAGGCTTTGCTGGTCTATCGGGCATTCCAACAATATCAGCGCAATATCGTCGTCAGGACCGGTTTCCGGCAGATGCGCTTCTATCACCGCCGCCATCCGCTCGAACAACTGCGGGGCGCTACCCTGTTTACTTTCCGCCAGCAGTCCGGCATGTCCCAAATTTTTGCCTGTGCCGGATGACATCTCGGTCGCACCATCCGAACACAACAGCAGCCGTGCCGGCCCGGATGTGTAACTGTAGTATTCCAAGGTCGTATCGAACTGATCGGGTGCTACCACGCCCAGCGGCAGATGGTTGGAAACGAAGCGATGCAACACCTCGTTGCCGTCATCACTCAATAGCAAGGCCGCTGGGCACCCCCCGTTCCACACTTGCAAATTCTGCTCCGCGCTATCCAGCGAAACCATCACCGCCGCGACAAAGCGCGGCAAGGGCAGATAGTCGCGCACGCGCCGATTGATCTCACGCATGATGGCCGGAATATCGAAACCCTTAGCGGTCATCTGGTAAAAAGGTTGCGTGATGGGAATGACTGCCAGCGCAGCAGTCAACCCATGCCCAGCGCTATCCGCCAACAACACATGCAGTCTCTGATCAGGAGTACGTGCCACCGCGATCAGATCGCCACTGAAATTTTCGGCGGGTTTCAGCAGAAAACGCACTAAGGAATCGTCGATCTTGTCGAGTGCGGTGAACTGCTTGATGAACTCGCGTGCGGTATCGGTCTCGTCCTCGATCCGTGCGCGGTAGTCCAGTAATGAATGATTCTTACGCAGCAGTCGCTCGGACATGGCGAGGCGCTCCTGAAAGGTGCGTATCTTGGATTGCAGGATCTCGTAATTGACCGGCTTAAAGAGATAGTCATCCCCGCCGCAATGCAAGCCTTGCACCACATCTTCATTGCGGGTGTTAGCTGAAATAAAAAAGATCGGCACCCATACGTTTTTAAGCCGTATCTGTCTGGCCACTTCAAAACCATCCATCACCGGCATGGCAACATCGAGCAACACCAGATCGGGCGGGTCGGCGGCAAATATCTCTAATGCCTGCATCCCGCTGCCAGACAGGATCACCGCGTGCCCCATCTTATTGAGCATGGTTTCCAACAATCTACGATTCAGTTCGGTGTCGTCCACCACCAAGACATGCAATTTATTTGATGCACGTTTGGGGAATAGCGTTGCGATCATGGCCGCATCACAAGATAGTGAACAACTTCTTAAAGTTGGCAATATCCAGTATCTGCGCAACGACGGGATTGGGGCGACTCAACACCACCGTCTTGCCGACCGCCATAGCGCGTTCGCGCAACAGCATCAACATCCCCAGTGCCGAACTATCCAGATACTCGATCTCAGCCATATCGATCTCGATACGCTGCACCCCGTCCATCAACAGGATGGGGTCATAAGTGGACTTAAGCACGCGATGATCGTTGAAGTCGAATCTACCGCTCATGGTGAGCAACACGCTGTCGCCCTGATTTGCAATCCTGATCTCCATATCGCCTCCTACTCCTTGTGGGTTGTTTACACTCTGAGCGAACGCCGCTCATAAACGATGCCGTGTGCCGATGCTCATCAAACGCGTCAAAATGCATTGCGCCATCTTCTGCACCGGCAAAATCTCGTGGCTTGCACCAATCTCCACCGCTGCACGCGGCATGCCATACACCACGCAACTGGCTTCGTCCTGCGCATAGTTATACGAGCCCGCCTGGCGCATCTCCAACATGCCGACCGCGCCGTCCTTACCCATACCGGTGAGCATCACCCCGATGGCATTCGGACCAACGTGCTGTGCGGCGGAACGGAACAACACTTCCACCGAGGGGCGATGATGATTCACGGTAGCGGCCTGACTCAGCTCGATCATGTAATTTGAGCCGCTGCGTTTCACCAGCAGGTGCGAATGTCCCGGCGCGATATATACATGGCCGGGCATCACCCGTTCACCGTGTGCGCCCTCGCGCACGGTCATCTTGCACAAGCCGTCCAAGCGTG
>JAVHRA010000049.1:0-19129 GCA_036171395.1 Gallionella sp.
GAGTACGTTCACCCACACCTGCAAACACTGACAAACCGCTGTGTTGCTTAGCGATATTGTTGATCAGTTCCATCATGTTAACGGTTTTTCCCACACCCGCACCACCGAACAGACCAACCTTACCACCCTTAGCGAACGGACATACCAGATCGATAACCTTGATTCCGGTTTCCAGCAAGTCTACGGAAGGTGACAACTCGTCGAACCTAGGAGCCTTTTGGTGGATAGAGCGGCGCTCTTCGCACTGCACTTCGCCAGCATCATCAATAGGACGACCCAGTACGTCCATGATACGACCCAATGTACCGGTACCGACTGGAACGGTGATCGGGCTGTTGGTGTTATTAACCATCATGCCGCGTTGCAGACCATCAGAAGAGCCCATCGCGATAGTACGAACCACGCCATCACCCAACTGCTGTTGCACTTCGAATGTCAGACCCGCTTCAACAACCGAGCTGCCTGTAGCAGCAAGTGTCAGCGCATCGTAAACTTTGGGCATTTTATCGCGTGGAAATTCGATGTCGACCACCGCGCCAATACTTTGAACAATCTTTCCTTGACTCATTTTGAGCTTCCCCGTCTAAATTAATTCTGTAATTAACTGTATGTTGCCGAATTAGCCAACCGCCGCCGCACCGCTACAGATTTCCGAAATTTCACGGGTAATCGCAGCTTGACGTGCTTTGTTGTAAACCAGTTTCAGGTCTGCAATGACGCTCTTCGCATTATCCGAAGCTGCCTTCATCGCCACCATACGAGAACTTTGCTCAGAAGCCATGTTCTCGACCACACCTTGGTATACCAACGATTCGGTGTAACGCAACAACAGTTCGTCAATTACCAGCTTGGCATCAGGTTCGTATATGTAGTCCCAGCTGCCTTTTGCCTCACCCAGCTTTTCGCTGCTGAGTGGCAACAACTGTTCCATACAAGGCTCTTGCTTCATGGTGTTGACGAAGTGGTTGTAACAGATATGGATGGCGTCAATTTCGCCGCTCACATAAGCATCCAACATAACTTTAACCGCACCGATGAGATTCTCCACATGCGGCACATCGCCCAAACCGGTGATGTGAGATTTAACCTCAGCACCAACGCGATTCATGAAACCCAGACCCTTGTTACCAATCGCGCAGACAGCAATTGCTTTACCTTCTGCTTCCCACTCCTTCATGCGATTAATCGCTAGGCGCAGTACGTTGGTGTTCAAACCACCGCACAGCCCCTTGTCAGAAGTAATGACGATCACACCCACCTTGTTAAGGCTGTCACGTTTAACCAGGAATGGATGCTTATATTCCGGATTCGCGTGAGAAAGGTGGGCAGCAACCGCACGAATCTTCTCGGCATATGGCCGAGCTGCACGCATACGCTCCTGCGCTTTACGCATCTTGGCTGCGGCGACCATTTCCATGGCGCGCGTGATCTTACGTGTATTTTCTACACTCTTGATCTTTGCACGTATCTCTTTACTACCAGCCATGTGTCACCTCGACTTAGTAAACAGCAGATGCTTTGAACTTCTCAATCGCTGCGGACAACAGTTTTTCGTTATCTGCATTCAGATCTTTAGTGGTCTCAACGGCTTCCATCAGGCTGGCGTTGTTAGACTTGAGGTAAGCATGTACTGCTGATTCGAATGCCAGCGCCTTAGCAACAGGCACGTCGTCGAAGTAGCCCTTGTTCACACAGAACAAAGTTACTGCCATCTGAGCGACTGACAATGGGCAGTATTGCAATTGCTTCATCAGTTCTGTAACCAAACGTCCACGTTCCAACTGTTTACGTGTCGCTTCGTCCAAATCGGAAGCAAACTGCGCAAATGCAGCCAATTCACGATACTGAGCCAGCGCCAGACGCACACCGCCACCCAACTTCTTGATCACCTTAGTCTGAGCTGCGCCACCCACGCGAGACACCGAGATACCGGCGTTGATCGCAGGACGGATACCAGCGTTGAACAAGTCTGTTTCCAAGAAGATTTGACCGTCAGTGATCGAAATCACGTTGGTAGGTACGAATGCAGAAACGTCGCCTGCTTGCGTTTCGATGATAGGCAATGCGGTCAAGGAACCGGTCTTACCCTTCACTTCACCCTTAGTGAAAGCTTCAACGTAGTCAGCGTTCACACGCGCTGCACGCTCCAACAAACGGGAGTGCAAGTAGAACACGTCACCGGGGTAAGCTTCACGACCTGGTGGACGGCGCAGCAGCAAGGAGATTTGACGGTAAGCCCATGCTTGCTTGGTCAAATCGTCGTATACGATCAGCGCATCTTCACCGCGGTCGCGGAAGTACTCACCCATAGTGCAACCGGCATACGGTGCCAAGAATTGCATTGCCGCTGAGTCAGAAGCCGTAGCAGCGACCACGATGGTGTAACCCAACGCGCCGTGCTCTTCCAGCTTGCGCACCACGTTGGCGATAGTCGAAGCTTTCTGACCCACCGCAACGTAGATACAAGTGATGCCCTGACCCTTTTGGTTGATGATCGCGTCAATCGCAACAGCTGTTTTACCTGTTTGGCGATCGCCGATGATCAGCTCACGCTGACCACGACCCACTGGAACCATGGAGTCGATAGACTTCAGACCGGTTTGCACTGGCTGATCTACAGATTTACGAGCGATAACACCGGGGGCGACTTTTTCAATCTTGTCTGTCAGCTTGGCATTGATAGGGCCTTTGCCGTCGATTGGTTGACCCAACGCATTTACCACACGGCCACACAACTCTGGACCTACTGGAACTTCCAAAATACGACCGGTGCACTTTACAGTATCGCCTTCTTTAATATGTTCGTACTCACCCAGAACAACGGAACCGACTGAATCGCGCTCCAAGTTCAAAGCCAAGCCAAATGTATTGCCTGGGAATTCCAACATTTCACCTTGCATCACGTCAGACAACCCGTGAACGCGAACGATACCGTCAGTCACGCTGACTACGGTACCTTCTGTGCGGGCTTGTGTTGCAGCATCGTAATTTTCGATGCGACTACGAATCAAATTGCTAATTTCAGAAGGGTTGAGCTTCATCTGAGTTTTCCTTATTTCGATTATTTCGATCTTAAGCTAATGCGGTTGCCAATTCGGATAAGCGGGTGTTGGCTGAGCCATCAATCACCTTATCGCCCATGCGAATCACAATCCCACCTAGCAAGGCCTTATCTACGTTACAGCTGAGCTTAATGTCGCATCCTAGGCGAACCTTCAGAGCAGCAGCGATCTTTTGCTGTTGCTCATCGTTCAAAGCAAAGGCTGAACTGACAGTAACTTGTGCAGACTTTTCAGCTTCGGCACGGAGCGCTTCAAACATCGCTGCCATTTCCGCAACAACTTCCAAACGACCACTCTGCGCCAACACGCGAACAAAATTACTTTGTTCTTTATTCAGCTTGCCTGCCAATTCCAACATCAAAGCTTCCAGCTCACTATGCTTGACGCGCGGACTGCAAACGACAGCCTTCACTTCAGCGTTGGCCAAAAGATCTGACAATGTTTTTAGAACAGCAGACCAACCTTTCAGGTCGGTTTGCTTCTGTGCCACCTCAAACGCCGCTTGGGCGTAGGGACGAGCAATAGTATTGGCTTCGGACATGGCGATTAGATTTCCGCAACGAGTTTATCGAGCAGATCATTGTGTGCTTTAGCATCAATCTCGCGACCCAAGATCTTGCCGGCACCAGCCAATGCGATAGACGATACTTGACTACGCAGTTGTTCTTTTGCACGGAACACTTCTTGATCGATTTCTGCTTGAGCACCGGCAACCAAACGATCACCTTCTGCCTTGGCTTGAAGCTTTGCCGCTTCGATAATTTCGCTAGCACGCTTTTCGCTGTTACCGATGATTTCGGCAGCCTGCTCTTTAGCTTCACGAATCACTTCCGCGGAGCGTTTTGCAGCCAGCTCAAGATCGTGCTTAGCACGTTCACCAGCCGCCAGACCATCAGCGATGGTCTTAGCTCGTTCTTCCATAGCCGTCAACAATGGCGGCCATACGAACTTCATGGTGAACCAAATGAGAATAGCAAAAGTGATTGCCTGTCCCAGTAAGGTTGCGTTGATATTCACAGTGATCCCTTTCGGTCAATTACAGGGGGTTAAAAATTAACCCTTAACGATTGCGATGAACGGATTAGCGAACAACAGGTACAGAGCGATACCAACACCAATCATGGTTACCGCATCCAACAGACCAGCAACGATGAACATCTTAACTTGCAATGTAGGGATCATTTCAGGTTGACGAGCTGCGCCTTCCAAGAAGCGACCACCCAACAGACCAAAACCAATAGCGGTACCCAAAGCGCCAAAACCAATCAACAACGCAACAGCGATCGATACATTACCCAACAACAGTGCTAATTCCATCTTTATCTCCTTGGAGGTTTAGTTAATACAAGTTAAAAACAACACAAAATTACGACTTACAAACTCTTAGTGGCTCTCGTGAGCCATGCTCAGATACACCACAGTCAACATCATGAATACGAACGCCTGCAACGTGATGATCAACAAATGGAAGATTGCCCATGGCGCACCTAGCATCCACTGCAGATACCAAGGCAGCAAAGCAATCAGGATAAACACCATTTCACCTGCATACATATTACCGAACAGACGCAGCGCCAGTGAGATAGGCTTAGCGATATCTTCAACGATACGGAACAGGATGTTCACCGGTATCAGCAGAGGATTCTTACCAAATGGCGAGAACAGAATCTCTTTGCTAAACCCTTTGAAACCTTTGATTTTGAAACTGTAGAAGTAGATCAGGAAGAACACACTGATAGACATCGCGAAGGTCGCATTCAGATCAGTTGATGGCACAACTTTCAAATGCTCCACACCAAACCAACGTGCAACCAATGGCAGCAAATCGACTGGAATCACGTCCATCGCGTTCATTGCAAAGATCCACACAAATATAGTCAGCGCCAATGGTGCAATTACCGCACTCTTACCATGGAACGTGTCTTTGACTTGGGAGTCGACCATCTCGACTACCATTTCCACAAAGTTTTGCAATCCTTTTGGCACTCCGGCAGTCGCCTTGCGCGCTGCAAGCCACATCGTACCGAAAACTAATAGGCCCAAGACCATGGACACCAACATGGTATCCAAATGAAAAGTCCAGAAGCCTTCACCTGTATGCAGGTTAGTAAGGTGATGCTGGATATACTCTGATGTTGTTTGACCTTCAGCGCTCATAATCTTCACACAAAAATTAATGCTGCCCAATAAACCACTAGGGTCCCCACGTAACCGATAAACAGCGGCAACGCCTGTACTTCTTTAAATTCTTTGAATATCAAGGAAAACAACAGAATCGTGAACACTAACTTATATGCTTCAGCGCTGTAATGCGCTCTTACTAATTTCTTAGCCTCACCGCCATCGGGAGAAACCATTTTTTTAGCATATACCAGTGCTGTGACAAAACCGATTGCACCTCCCAATAATGCCGATATAGCCGCAAGATTTCCCAGCATTATCCATATCAACAGGGCAATTATGACAGTGACCGTCGCTTGTACTAATATTATTTGACGGACTGCTCTATTCAACTTTGCCTCTTATAAACGCGTCGCATTCTACCCAAGCCTAACTTACCGAGTCAATGACTTATTTGATTCTAGCTATCAGCTCTTCTAGGTGATCATTGCTGGTATAACTGATTACCAACTTGCCCGAGCCTTTGCTTCCCTGTTTGATTGTTACGGTAGTTCCCATCGTATCGGCCAATTGCTCCTGCAATCGCACGACATCTCTATCCACCTGTTTATCTGAAGGATTAATGCCATTTTTTGTTTGCTTAGGTTTGCTCCAATTTTGCACTAACGTTTCTGCTTCACGTACCGACATTTGCTCCAACATGATTTGGTTTGCGGCCGATATCTGCTCAGCACCTTCCAATCCTAGTAAGGCGCGAGCATGCCCCATATCTAACTTGCTCATCATCAGCATCTCTTGTACTGGCTGTGAGAGTTTCAATAATCTGAGCAAATTGCTTGCTGCGCTACGCGATCTACCCACCGCATCTGCTGCCCCTTGATGCGTCATATCGAACTCATCTATTAGGCGCTGCATGCCTATCGCCTCCTCCAAGGGATTAAGATTTTCTCGCTGAATATTTTCTATCAGCGCCATTGCCAAGGCCACATTGTCTTTCACGCTGCGTACCAATACCGGCACATGCGTCAAACCGGCTAGCTGTGCAGCCCTCCAGCGCCGTTCTCCGGCAATGATTTCATAACTCTCATCATCTAACTGTCGTACCAGAATTGGCTGCATCACCCCTTGAGATTTAATTGATGCCGCCAATTCATTCAGGGACTCTTCATCCATGAAAGATCGGGGTTGATACTTACCTGGCTTGAGCAATGTGACACTGAGGTCACGCAATACATCATCTTTTTCACTTTTGCTTCCCGACAGCAGTGCATCCAAGCCGCGTCCTAAGCCTTTATTCGGTTTCGCCATTTTTCTTCCTTTTACTGCTACGAATTATTGTTTCAGATTGAGCATCTCGCCCGCGAGTGCCATATACGCCTGAGTACCCTTGGAAGCTTTGTCATGAAATAACACCGGCAATCCATAACTAGGCGCTTCAGCCAATCTGATATTTCTCGGGATCACAGTCTTATATACCTTGTCACCGAAATGCGTCTCCAACTGTGCGGAAACTTGTTGCGCCAAGGCATTACGAGGATCAAACATGGTACGTAACAAGCCCTCTATCTCGAGCACCGGGTTTAAGTTAGCCCTTACTTTTCTGATTGTATTAACCAAATCACTTAAGCCTTCCAATGCATAGTATTCACATTGCATCGGGATCATCACGCTTTTGGCTGCGCACAGCCCATTCAGCGTGAGCAAATTCAGTGCAGGGGGGCAATCTATCAACACGTAGTCATACTCTTCCATGACTGCTTGCAGGCTTTCCTTGAGGCGCATCTCGCGCCTAGGCAAATCGGCCAATTCCAATTCTGCGCCAGCAAGCTCTCGATTCGCCGGCAACACATCGTATCCTCCCGTGCCCGCTGGTTTGCGCGCTTGTGCGATGGTCTTGCTGCCCAACAAGACATCATAAACACTACTTTGCAGATCACGCTTTTCTATCCCACTCCCCATGGTCGCATTACCCTGAGGATCTAGATCGATTAGCAATACCTTTTTTTGCGACGAAGCTAAACTTGCGGCCAAATTGACCGTAGTTGTCGTTTTTCCGACGCCGCCCTTTTGGTTCGTGACTGCAAGTATTCTTATCATGGTTTTATTGCTCCGTTACGAGACACAACAACTAGGCTCCTTGCTGCTTGTATTTTTGGCACATGCAATGAGGTAACGCTATTTACTAAATACCCTTCTGGAACAGTTTGCAGCTCTTTTTCGGCAATCCCCTTCATTGCCGCCCAGCGCCCATCTGCCGCCAACAAGTGTTGCGTCATCTGAATAAAATCGCCCAATTCCGTAAATGCACGAGAAGTAATCCCATCGAATGCCTCCTGCGCGACAAACTCTTCCACTCGGGCGCAGTGGACACTTACATTGCTTAGCTGCAACTCTATGATCGCTTGCTGAACAAATCCGGTCTTTTTGCTATTGCTATCAAGCATGGTGAAGCGCCATTCTGGCCTCATTATTGCTAAAACCAAGCCTGGTAAGCCCGCACCGCAACCCACGTCTAACCAATTTTTGGGCCACAGATAGGGCAACACAGCCAAACTGTCCAGCAGGTGATGGCTAACCATTTCTTGCGGGTCGCGTATAGCAGTTAGGTTGTATACCTTATTCCACTTGTGTAACAACTCTACATAACGTACCAATTTTGCGTGCTGACTTTCACTTACAGTGATACCAAGTTCAGCAAGTCCAGAACGCAATGCCACACTCAAACTCATACTTCACTCTGACTAGTGACGTTCACTTTGAAACCGCGCTTCAGATGTACCAGTAACAATGAAATTGCGGCGGGCGTTATGCCGGAAATTCGGGATGCCTGCGCGATGGTTTGAGGTTTAAACTGGTTCAATTTCTGTTGTACTTCGTTTGAAAGCCCATGCACGTCACGATAATTCATCTCATTGGGCAACATCAACTCTTCATATTGCTGCGACCTTTCGATTTCTTCTCGTTGGCGCTCGATATAACCTTGATACTTTGATTGAATCTCAATCTGCTCTGACACCGCAAAATCTGCTACCGGAACACCCGCACCGGGCAATGTCATAAGAGTTGCATAATTCACATCCGGCCTACGCAATAACTCATAGAGAGAATATTCATGCTCGATAGGCTTGCCCAATACTCGTATTGCTTCTTCATTTGGCAGCATTCTCGGGTTCACCCAAGTCTGCCGCAGCCGCTGCTCCTCCAACGCAATCGCTTCGCGCTTTTCTTCAAAAGCGCGCCAACGAGCATCCTCGACGATACCCAATTTCCTGCCAATCTCAGTTAAGCGCAGGTCGGCGTTGTCTTCGCGTAACTGCAAACGATACTCAGCTCGACTGGTGAACATTCGATAGGGCTCAGTCACCCCGCTCGTAATCAAGTCATCCACCAACACCCCAAGGTAAGCCTGATCGCGGCGCGGGCACCATGCATCCATCTCTTTCACTTGCAGCGCGGCATTCAGCCCTGCCAACAATCCCTGTGCCGCCGCCTCTTCGTAACCTGTTGTCCCGTTAATTTGACCCGCAAAAAACAACGAATCTATAACCTTAGACTCCAATGAACTCTTCAACCCTATCGGGTTGAAATAGTCATATTCGATAGCGTAACCTGGACGCAATATGTGGGCATCTTCCAACCCCTTGATAGAATGAACTAACTCCAACTGCACATCAAAAGGCAAGCTGGTGGATATGCCATTAGGATAGATCTCATGCGTAGTTAAACCCTCAGGTTCGAGGAAAATCTGGTGCGAGTCTTTGTCTGCAAACCGGGTAATTTTATCTTCTATCGATGGGCAGTAGCGTGGCCCAACGCCTTCAATTACACCCGTAAAAAGTGGCGACCTATCCAATCCGCCACGGATAATGTCATGAGTCCGGCTGCTTGTTTCAGTGATCCAGCACGGCAGTTGTTGCGGGTGCCGAGATACATTTCCCATGAATGAAAAAACCGGTAAGGGTGTATCACCATGCTGTTCTTGCATAACAGCATAATTGATAGTTCGGCCATCTATGCGTGGTGGCGTTCCGGTTTTTAATCGCCCCACAGGCAGTTTCAATTCGCGCAACCGATGCGCAAGGCTTATTGCAGGCGCATCGCCTGCCCTACCCGCAGGATAGTTTGCTTGACCTACATGTATCAAACCAGACAAAAAGGTACCCGTCGTCAGCACTACCGCTTTTGCATTAAAGCGCAAACCTAATTGGGTAACTACGCCCGTGACGCGATCCTGCTCTACCAAAAGGTCATCCACCGCCTGCTGAAACAACCAAAGATTCGGTTGATTTTCTAAACGACTACGTATCGCTTGTTTATATAGCAAGCGATCCGCCTGAGCTCGGGTTGCCCTCACCGCAGGCCCCTTACTTGAGTTCAATATACGGAACTGAATGCCACCCTCGTCCGTGGCTGCCGCCATGGCTCCGCCGAGAGCGTCCAGTTCTTTTACTAAATGGCCTTTTCCTATCCCCCCTATAGAGGGATTGCATGACATTTGCCCTAGCGTTTCGATGTTATGCGAAAGTAAAAGTGTTTTACATCCCGCACGTGCGCTGGCAAGAGCGGCCTCAGTACCGGCATGCCCACCACCTATTACTATTACATCGAATATTTTTGGGAAATTCATAAACCACCATTTGAAAAGGATGCGCATCATACAACAGCATCAACACATTCCCAAACGCGATGTTTCACGTGAAACAATGGATGATTACTTTCCTATACAGAACCTGCTGAATATTTCGCCTAATAAATCATCGGCGGTAAACTCTCCTGTGATTGAATTTAACGCTACTTGAGCTAAGCGGAGTTCTTCCGCAAAAAGCTCCGGGAGGTTAATGACTGCAGCCGCATGCTCAAGTTTGCTTTTGGCTTCAGTTAAGGCGATTAGGTGCCTCTCCCTTGCCATAAAAATGCCACTTTCTTGACTGCTCCAACCAACCAACTCCAACAATCTGGCTCGCAGTGTGTCAATACCCTCACCCGATTTGGCTGATACAGCGATACACTCTATTAATGGCTTTTTTAATTGTTCGCTGGCACAGAGATCAATTTTATTGAGAACTACCAGCCTTGGCACATTTTTTGGTAATTGATTGAGTATTACTTGATCTTCATTACTTTCAGCCAAGCTGGCGTCTTTTAACATCAAAATCAAATCTGCCTTTTGCAAGGTTTGGTGTGTCAAAGCGATACCCATTAGTTCAATGGAGTCACTAGAATCACGCAAACCTGCCGTATCCATAATATGTAACGGCACGCCATCGATCTGAATCTCTTTACGAATTACATCTCGCGTTGTACCGGGGATATCACTCACCAATGCCACTTGCTCTCCGGATAAACGATTTAAGAGGCTAGACTTTCCCACATTAGGCTGACCAACCAACGCTACGTATGCGCCTTCCCGCAGTAGACTTCCCTGCTTTGCGGTTTCTAAAGTCATAAAAACAGAATGTTGAATGGCTATAAGTTGATTGTTACGTCTGCTTATATCGATCTGATCTATATCTTCTTCGGGAAAGTCGAGCATTGCTTCTACCAACATACGCAGATCGACTAAATGCGCTACCAAATTCATGACCACTTTGGAAAACTCACCATTCAATGAGCGTATCGCACTTGTTGCGGCTTGCGTGGTGGTAGCATCAATCAGATCTGCTACAGCCTCAGCTTGAGCAAGGTCTAGCTTGTCGTTAAGGTATGCACGTCGAGTGAATTCCCCAGGTTGGGCCAGCACGGCACCTAGAGAAATACAGCGCTGCAACAGCAACTGCAATACTGCCACCCCACCATGCCCCTGCAACTCGACGACATCTTCCCCTGTATAAGAATAAGGAGCTTTATAAAATAGAAGTATGCCTTGGTCTATAGGCTGTCCATTACCATCCAGAAAATCAGTGTAATGGGCATGTCTTGCTAAGGGTGGCCTGCCTAAAATTTCTTGGGCTATAGCTAATGACTTTGGGCCAGATATCCTGATCACTCCGATACCACCACGGCCTTGCGCCGTGGCTATCGCAGCGACAGTATTAGTTCTTAACTGCAATTCCTTGCGCCTCAAGGCTTCGAGTGATGTACCACTGCTGACTAATGGACAAGATATTATTCACTACCGAATAGAGTACTAATCCGGCTGGGAAGAAGAAAAAGACTACGCTAAATACGACGGGCATGATCTGCATCAACTTTGCTTGCATTGGATCTGGCGGTGTTGGGTTCAGTTTACTTTGCAAAATCATGCTGGCTCCCATAATTAAGGGCAGTATGTAGTACGGATCTGCGATTGACAGATCCTGTATCCAGCCAAAGAATGGCGCATAACGCATCTCAACACTCTCTAGTATCGACCAGTATAGCGCGATGAATACAGGGATTTGTATCAATACAGGCAGGCATCCTCCTAATGGATTGATTTTCTCAGTCTTATAAAGATCCATCATTGCGCGATTCAATTTTTCCCTGTCATCTGCGTATTGTTTCTTTATTTTTTCCAACTTGGGTGCCACAACACGCATCTTTGCCATGGAGCGATAACTAGCTGCAGAGAGTGGGAAAAATAACAATTTAATCAATACTGTTAGAAGGATGATAGCGACACCCCAGTTCTGAACCCATGAATGCAACCATGTCATAGTCCAAAACATTGGTTTTGCGATCACAGTCAACCATCCGTAATCGACGCTTAATCCTAAACCAGGAGCCACTTTGTCAAGATTCGATTGAGCTGGGCCTGCATACAACTGTGCGCTTACCTGAGCACTCGCACCTGGTTCAAGTGAAGCCATAGGAACCACTGTTCCGACACCATAAAGACCATTTTCTAGCTTTTTGGTGAAGTACTCTCGTTGAGTACCCTCTTTAGGTATCCATGCGGCAACAAAATAATGCTGCAATATCCCTATCCAGCCGTCCCTAGACTCTTTCTGAAATTCAGTTTTGCCCTTGTCTATGTGACTAAATTCAACCTTTTGCAGCTTAGCTGCGTCTGTAAATATCGCAGCGCCTGTATAAGTTGGGACAAATTTTGTTGCTCCTGCAGGCTCTTCATTATTACGAATCAACTGAAAGTATGCAGATGTTTCAAGCTTGTCTTTCGATCCGTTAGTTACGTCATATGTAACCAGCACCTCATAACTTCCCTTATGGAAAGTCAGTGTCTTAACCACGTTAATTCCACTAACTGAGATTGCGGACAACTTCACTTCTATAGTGTCGCTCCCCTCTGTTAATGAATAATTGTCTTTTTCAGCTTGATATACCGTGTTGTGATTAGGTAAGCCCTCACCTATCAGTCCACTTTGCTCCGAGTAGTTATGTGTACCAACACCCTTATCGAATAATACAAATGGTTTTAATTTATCCTGACTATCTGGATGTTTGATTAATGCCAGCTTTTGTACATCACCACCAAAAGTATTGATTTCTACAGAAAGCGTATCTGTAGTTGCAGTAATTATTTTGCCACCAACTGCTGGCATTGCCGTTTGAGCAATAGCAACTTCTCGCTTTACATCCGCAGCAGCATTTGCAGATACTTTAACTGCGGTTTGCTGAACGACCACTTCTTGCGGGTGTTGATAACGTTGCCAACCATCCCATACCAATACTAAGGAAAATGAAAAGATTACGAACAAGAATAGTCTTTGTGTATCCATGATGTTTTAGAGATAAATTTATGGTACGGGGTCATAACCACCGGCAGACCAGGGATTACAGCGGAATATTCGCTTAATACTTAACCAGGATCCCTTTATGGCACCATGACGTCCAAGCGCCTCACAAGCATAATGGGAACATGTTGGTAAAAAACGACAATTTGGCGGCGTAAGTGGACTAATCAAATACTGATATATATGAATCAATTTTATTAGAATCAAGCGCATCTTGCTTCAAGCCTATCAAACAGACTGGTTAATTCTGATATTTGTCGCGTTAAGTTAGACTTTTCGGTCCGTCTGACCATAACAACCAAATCTAAACCCTTGGACTTGATATTGTGCTTTCTAAACAACTCTCTTATAGCACGCTTATTTGAATTTCTGTCTACAGCACGACGCATTAATCTTTTGGCTGCGATAATACCCAACCTAGAAGAGCACTCTTGGTTGGGTAAGAAGAAAATCTTGTAGTAGCTATTGGAGATGCTGCTAGATTTTAGGCAATGCGCATAGCCTTTAGACGTTGGTATGCGCTGATCTGCCGTAAAGCTATTACCTAAGTTATACAGCGAGTCTTGCACGGCCTTTTGCACGGCGTGCACGTATGACTGCACGACCACCACGTGTTTTCATACGAACCAAAAATCCATGGGTACGTTTTCTTTTGGTTACTGAAGGTTGATAAGTGCGTTTCATTTGGAATTCCTCGGTAAGTCGTAAAACGCGGCATTACAATGCCTTAAGCTATTTATGTCAAGTAAAATTTAGCTGAAAGCTTGTGGATAAGTTTAAGCTTGAACTGTAGAATGCGGCTCGATTTTGTAGTTTGGAATGTTTGTCAGCTATGCGGGAAAATACACTATGGGAATCATGTCTTGTTTCATTCGAGAAGAACTTATCTCCCCAACAATTCAAAGCATGGATAAAACCACTGAGATTATTGCAAGAAAATAATTCTCTCATCCTCACTGCACCTAATAGCTTTACCTTAAAGATCGTACAAGAAAGATTTTTTTCAGAGATTTCTCGTCAAGCGTCATTAGTCTATTCTGAACTTCCTAATTTTGAGTTTCGTATTCAAGATATTGAAGATATAGTAAAAAACGAAGTTATTGCCCCTGTATTGCAGACTAAAGTAGAAGCTAAACCTAAGATAGATACCTCGTTTAGGGGTTACGGTAAATTGAATAGTAGTCTTACTTTTGACAACTTTGTAATCGGTAAAGCCAACCAACTTGCTTTTGCAGCTGCTACTCAGGTTTCAGAATTGCCTGGTGTCTCGTATAACCCTCTGTTCATATATGGTGGTGTTGGATTAGGTAAAACCCATCTAGCACAGGCTATTGGGAATCATATTAAATTAAATAAGCCAGATGCTAAGATTTGTTACATGCATGCTGAGAGATATGTTGCTGACGTAGTAAGAGCTTATCAATCAAATAAGTTTGAAGAATTCAAACAGTATTACCACTCACTCGACATTCTGTTAATTGATGACATACAGTTTTTTGCTGGTAAAAATAAAACTCAAGAAGAATTTTTCTATGCATTTAATAATTTAATTGACTCACACAAACAAGTTATTTTAACTAGTGATACATTTCCAAAAGAAATAACTGGTTTAGAAACAAGGCTAGTCTCAAGATTTGGGTGGGGTTTGACGATTTGTATCGAGCCACCCGAGTTAGAAATGAGAGTCGCAATCCTATTAAAAAAGGCGCAACTGGGTGGTTACAACCTTGACGAATCCGTTGCATTTTTTATTGCAAAGCATGTTAATTCTAATGTTAGAGAATTAGAGGGCGCTTTAAAACGTGTTGAAGCGTATGCAAAATTTCATAAAAGGGAAATATCAGTAGAAACCGCTAAAGAATCTTTGAAAGATATTCTAGTCGCGCAAAGTCGTCAGATTTCAATTGAAAATATTCAAAAAACTGTCTCTGATTTCTATAGGCTTAAAACCTCAGAACTCCTATCCAAAAAAAGAAGCAGAAATATTGCAAGACCTAGACAAATGGCCATGTCTCTATCAAGAGAACTGACAAGTATGAGCTTGCCTGAGATAGGCATTTCTTTCGGTGGCAGAGATCATTCAACTGTAATTCATGCATGTAAGACCATTGAGGAACTTAAACGAAGCGATAGTAATATTAGCAACGACTATAGAATCTTAATTCAAACACTAAAAGGATAACTACCGGTACAACCTGTTTGCGAAATGTTAACAACAACAGCAACACGTGTTTTACTATTTTCTATCCACATTGGTAAACAATTAGTCCTCTTGCAAAAGTCACACTTTCGCTAATTTAACTAATTGAATTTTCAACAATAAAAGTGTTTAGCAACATTAATAGCTCTTCTTATTAGTATTATTAGGTATATATATTATGTTTATTAAAAAAATCGATAAGCAAACACTATTGAAACCATTGCAAGTTGTTATTGGTATTGTTGAACGAAAACAGACATTGCCAATTCTATCCAACGTACTACTTGAAAAAGAATCAGGGAAAATCCGTTTTACAGCGACTGATCTTGAGATTCAAATTACAACAACTATAGATATTCAAGACGAAAATCAAACTACAACTTCAATTACAGTTGCAGGAAAAAAATTCCAAGAAATACTTAGAATCCTCCCTGACCAAAGTGAGGTTTCAATTGAAGCCAAAGAGAACAAAGCAGAGATAAAGGCAAATAAAAGCAAATTTAGTTTACAAACGCTGCCTTCTGTAGATTTCCCTAAGCTTAGCAATCAGTTGATAGAACCAAGAAGGTTTGCATTAAAACAAGGGAATTTAAAGAAATTATTATCTTCAGTTCAGTACGCAATGGCTCAGCAGGATGTTAGATATTATCTAAATGGAGTACTGCTAATAATTGAGGGCAATTCATTAAAAGCTGTTGCAACAGACGGTCATAGACTTGCTTATGATCAAACGGAAATCAGTGGATCTTATTCAAGACAAGAAATTATTCTTCCACGAAAAGCAGTGATTGAAATGAACAAACTACTTGCTGAAAGTGATGCGGAAATTGAAATTGAATTTTCAACACAGCAAGTAAAGATAGAGTTTTCCGGTGTGACATTGATATCGAAAGTTATCGATGGGAAATTTCCTGACTACGAACGGGTTATACCAAAATATTCAAATCATCTTGAAATAGATCGTGTTCAAGTACAACAGGCATTACAAAGGGCTGCGATACTCTCCAATGAAAAATTTCGAGGGGTCAGATTTGTGCTGACAGAAAAAAAGCTCACCATCATTAGTAGTAACAGTGAACAAGAAGAAGCCCAAGAAGAAATTGAAACTAATTATCATGGCGAAGCCTTGGATATTGGCTTTAATGTTAACTACTTAATGGATGGGTTGAATAACATTCAAGGGGACTCAGCTATCTTCTCTTTTGGCGATCCAAATAGTTCTATTCTGATAACCACACCAAGTAAATCTGAATATAGATATGTAGTCATGCCAATGAGAATTTAATGCAAAACTAAATATCTAGTAAGAACATGTTCCACGTGAAACAAATATTAATGGAAGAAAACTATGAGTGATTACGATTCAAACAGCATAAAAGTATTAAAGGGCTTAGAAGCTGTTCGTAAACGTCCAGGCATGTACATTGGCGATACAAATGATGGTACTGGACTGCATCATATGGTTTTTGAAACCGTTGATAATGCTGTGGATGAAGCGTTAGCTGGTCATTGCGATGAAATAAATGTGATTATTCACGCGGATAATTCAATAAGCGTTAGTGATAATGGACGAGGGATACCAACAGATATACATAAGGAAGAAAATCGATCCGCTGCTGAAGTTATTATGACTATATTACATGCGGGTGGTAAGTTTGATAATAATTCTTATAAGGTTTCAGGTGGCTTACATGGTGTGGGTGTATCGGTTGTCAATGCACTATCGGAGTGGTTAAAACTTACGATATACAGAGATGGAAAAGAACATTTCATGGAATTTAACCATGGAGATCCAGTTGCCCCATTAAAAGTTGTGGGTGACTCGAATAAAAAAGGAACTTTGGTACATTTTTTGGCGGCAAAAGAGACATTTGGTTTAGTGGAGTTTCATTTTGATTTACTTGCTAAACGCTTAAGAGAATTATCATTTTTAAATAATGGTGTTAAGATTTCTCTTATAGATCATAGGACTGGAAAAGAAGAGAATTTTTCTTTCAGTGGCGGTATAAAAGGATTTGTGGAATACATGAATCGTAATAAATCTGCACTTCACCCTAAAGTTTTCTATGCCATCGGAGAGAAAGATGGCATCACTGCAGAAATTGCAATGCAATGGAATGACTCGTATCAAGAAACGGTTCAATGCTTTACAAATAATATCCCACAAAGGGATGGGGGCACTCATTTGACAGCTTTGCGTGCTGCGATGACACGGACGCTTAATGGATATATAGAAGCAGAACAAATTGCTAAAAAAGCTAAGGTTGACACCTCTGGTGATGATATGCGCGAGGGGTTAACCGCAGTGCTGTCAGTAAAACTACCCGATCCTAAATTCTCATCACAAACTAAAGATAAACTTGTTTCGTCTGAGGTTCGGCCAGTTATAGAGGAATTGGTTGCTGATCAAATGAGTGCTTTTCTTTTGGAAAACCCATTAGATGCAAAAATTATAGTAAATAAAATCATAGAAGCTGCACGAGCACGTGAAGCCGCTAGAAAAGCTAGAGATCTAACAAGACGTAAGGGTGTATTGGATGGTATGGGTTTGCCGGGAAAATTAGCTGACTGTCAGGAAAAAGACCCAGCGCTATCAGAGTTATATCTGGTTGAGGGTGATTCTGCAGGAGGGTCAGCTAAACAAGGAAGAGATAGAAAATTTCAAGCCATATTGCCGCTGAAAGGCAAAATTTTAAATGTTGAAAAAGCACGATTTGAAAAACTGATAGCATCACAAGAAATTGCAACCCTAATAACAGTCTTGGGTACTGGTATAGGGAAGGAAGAATATAACGCAGATAAATTACGTTATCACCGCATCATAATCATGACTGATGCCGATGTGGATGGATCACATATTAGAACCTTGCTACTAACTTTTTTCTATAGGCAAATGCCAGAATTAGTAGAGAGAGGTCACATCTATATAGCTCAGCCCCCTTTGTATAAAATCAAGCAAGGTAAAGACGAGCGCTATCTCAAAGACGATCAAGAGATGAAGATATATATGCTCAAATCGGGTCTTAACAATGCTGCACTTTACCCTAGTGAAAACACCGACGCTATACAGGGCTCAAGTCTAGAAGAAATATCAAAACAATATTTCATGGCCGAAGCGGTGATCGATCGGCTAACTCGTTTTATTGCGCCAGAAGCCACACATGCTCTATTGATACTTCCAAGGCTTTCATTGAGCGATAGGTCTGCAGCAGAAATAAGCGCAAAACTTTTGGAATCAGCTTGTGGTGGAAACATCAAGGTTAGCGTTGAAGAAAATGAATCAAATGATTGCAGATTGAGATTGGAAAAACTTTTTCATGGTAACTACTCAGTGAGTTATATGGATAAAGACTTTATCAAAGGTACTGATTATGCTCAGATAAGACAGGCCGCTGATATTTTGAATGATTTAGTTAAGCCGGGTGCATATGTAACGCGTGGGGAGCAAAAACGGGCTGTATCTAGCTTCAAGCAGGCAATTGAATGGTTGTTGGAAGAGGCTAAGAAAGGCGTAAACATCCAGCGCTACAAAGGTCTCGGAGAAATGAACCCAGAGCAGTTGTGGGAAACAACTATGGATATAACGAACAGGATACTACTACGTGTTCGTATCGAAGACGCTATCAGTGCAGATGAGATATTCACCACACTAATGGGTGACGTTGTTGAACCACGTCGTGCGTTCATAGAAAAGAATGCGCTGGGTGTAAAAAACCTCGATGTTTGATTGTAGGTTATCAAAATAGGTTGAAAAATTCTCACTACTTTAAACAACCAAAAGCAGATCAACTGAATGTAATTAAAGGGTTTAGCTGGAAAATAGAAATAAAATAATTTTGTAAATGGCTGCTAAAAGTGGGTGAAAAAGCATGATTTACAAAATGGCCACGATAAAGCGTGGCCATTTTTATTTGTAATGATGAAAATGTAAAAAAACAGTCTGTAGGCAATATGGCGCTCCTTTTAGGAAGCGCCATATTGCGTTGTTGTAGCCAAATCAATGGGTGATTGTTTATTCCTGAAATACCAATTGTCCATCCAGCAAGGTGTAACGCACCCGACCTTGCATATCA
>JAVHRA010000050.1:0-4095 GCA_036171395.1 Gallionella sp.
ATTGTTGGCGCACGTAGCTGCGCACAAAGTCTTTGTCCGAAAGGAACTTCTGACTGCCGCCGCCGACGCGTAATTCGGTCGAGCTACCGAGGCGCGGATAGAGCAGGTCATCGACGGCGCGCCTATGCCATTGCCAGTCCAACACCAAAGCCTGATTGATCTGGCGGATACCACCGTCCGGTTTGCGGTGCTCCTGTTGGAAGTTGAGCCCGATACGATTCTCAATCTGACCGATAGTGCGGCCACGTGTCACGCTTAATTTGTCGCGCGCGGTAAGCAGGCCGGCGATGTGCGTGGCTTCACCCACAGCGCCCCATGACATCACATAGCCACGTTCGTCCGGCGCAGTATCGATTGAAGACGAGAGGACTTGGCGGTTCTGTTCCAGCCTGAGCCGGTTGTTCAGGTTCAGTGCGCTGTTGAAAAAATTGTAATTGAGATAATTGATCTCAGCCCGTCCGCCGTTGCTATCGCTATAACCCAAGCCTAGTGTGACACGGCGCGGCTTGATCTCGGTCACGGTGACATGGATAGGCGCAGCTTCATGGCCGGCCAATTCTGGATCCAGATTGACGATCACTGAACTGAACTGCGGCATGTTCTGCAAGCGGGTCTGTAACGAGAGTAGTTGGTCGCGACGATAGCGGTCACCAGCGTGGAAGCGCATCTGTTGGCTGACTAGTGTTTGATCGTAGCGGGACAAGCCATTTATCTGTAGCTGACCAAAACGGTACTTAGGGCCGGAATCAATCACGATCAGCAGCTTGGCGCTGGCATGCTTCACATCCACTTGAGCTTCGCTCTGCACCAACTGGGCGGCGGCGAAATCGCTGCTGCTCACGTTGGCGAGCAATGCGGTTTTGGCGCTCTCCCAATCGCTGGAGCGAAACGGTGTGCCGAGCGGCATGCGCCAGTCTGCCTGGAGTTGCGCACGGCGCGCAGCAAGGTCGCTGGCTGCGTCGGCCAGCTCGCCGGTGAAGCTGATGTCCAGCTCGCCTACCAAAGTGCGAGGGCCGGGCTCTACCTTCAATAATTGGCTACCGTCCAAACGGGGTGATTGCAAAGTCAACTGCGGCGTGAAATAGCCTTCGGTGGCAAGCAAGTCGCCGATCTCGCGTTGTGCGCGGCGTAAAAAAGTGGCTTGCTCGTTCTCATTACCCAGCGCTTGGTCAGGCAAATCGAAGTGCGTACTCAACAGCGACTTGACGCTATCCGGCGCACTTAAGGTGACCGGATGCAGTGCAGTTGGCACAGCAAGCTTCTGCGCCTGTGACGCGCTACTACCTAGCAAGGCCAGCACTAGCAGAGCGCGCGCCACTTTCTTGTACATAGAGCTGGGGATAAGGAAGTCAGTCACGCTGAGTGATAATCGTTTAGTCCGGTCTTAACGGAGTGAGGTTGAAAGAGGATGTGGTGTAAGTGGCGGCATTTTCGCATTTAGTCGCCCATATCGGAACTGTTATCGCGTAGCGGCGGTGGTATGCGTGGGGCAACTCTGTTAGTTTGTGCGTCGCGCAAACAGAGTCGCAACCAAGGAGAACGATATGCTGGTCACATTCACGACTGATGCACACACCAATAACGTCATGATGTTCAGTGATGTCGCGCTGGCCATGTTGAAGATGATGGGACATAGCGGCACCGTGCCCGGGGCGATCCTCGCCGAGGATGTTCCTGCGCTGCGCGACCATCTGGCCGCAGCCATCGCGGCGGAAAGGGCCTTGCATCAGGATGCCGACAAGGAAGCCAAGCATGTCAGCATGGCGCATCGCGCGCTGCCTTTATTGGAATTGCTGACGGCAGCGGCCAAAGAAGAATGCAATGTGATGTGGCGTTGAGCGCGCAGTTTGCGCATTCAAAGCGTAACGTAGGCAATTACCCCATAGCGCGCCAACTTGCCTAGCGCCATAAACAAGGCGGCCTGCCACCAACATAGACGCAGCCAGCCTGCCGCAACACACAACGCATCCCCCAGCAAGGGTGTCCACGCCAGCAACAATACTGGCGCGCCGTAGTGCTTGACCTTATCCGCGTGTTTGAGTTTTTGGCTCTCCGGCAATAGCCAGCCCATAGCGAAGGAAATCATGCCGCCTAAAGTGTTGCCCAGCGTGGCCACCAACAGTGCCAGCCACAGGGATTCTGGATAGCCTTTGAGCACCGCGAACAACACGGCCTCTGAGCCGCCCGGCAACAAGGTTGCACCGAGCAGGCTGCTGGTGAACAGGGATAGGAGGCTGGCGGTCTCGCTCACATTAAGCAGGCCGTCATTCCCACACGGGCGGGCATGGGGTCAGACGATGGTTACGGGGATGTTCAGAATTGAAAAGCAAGACCGGTTCATGCGGAGGCGCGGAGCACGCCGAGGAAAACATCGACACCCACGCTTGCATTTGACTTTCCCCGCGCCTCCGCGTGAACATGATTCAGCGTTTTGACCAAATTAGAACTTGATTGCGGAGAACACCTTCTTCACCAAACTGCTGGTGGCTTCCAGCGGGTTGGCACGTATGGCCTTCTCTTGTTCGGCCATCATCACGAACAGACCGTCCAAAGCCTTTTGTGTGACGTAGTTTTCCAGATTGGCATTCTTGGCATCGACCAAGCCCAGCTGCACACCCTTGCCCGCGAACTGATCGTACTTCTGCGCCAGTTGTACCTTCTGCATGGCGTTCACCACGATAGGTTGGAACTTGCCGCTCAGCGAGGTCTCGGTGTTCTTGCGGAAATACTGCGTGGCAGAATCGTCGCCGCCCATCAAGATGTTCTTCGCGTCGGTCACGCTCATGTTCTTCACCGCACCCACCAGCAAGGCACGCGCTTCCGGCACGGCGGCCTCGGCGGCACGGTTCATCGACACGTTCAACTCATCCGCATATTTGCCCATACCCAAACGACGCAGACCGTTGTCTAACTTCTGCAAGTTCTCCGGCATCGGGATGCGCACCTTGGGGTTGCCCAGATAACCGTCTTGCTTCGACAGGCTGGCTACGGCAGTTTCTATGCCTTGCCCTAAGGCTTGCTTCAAGCTGCCGACTTGATCCTTGTTGCTGATGTTGGCCAGTGGATTGCCTGTTGGCAGCGCAGCTTGCGGCGCAGTGTGCGCGGCGGCTGGTGTGGCAGCAGCTTGCTGCGGCAAGGCTTCGTTAAGTTTGCCCTTGAGGTCGTCCAGATTGAAAGCGTAGGCAGATGTTGCACAAACAATACCGAGTAAAGCGACAGATTTTTTCAGCATAATGTTTCCTCTAGGTGACGGGAAGATAAGCTTGTAAAAAAGCTCTCCCTATTACTAGAGAGAGCTTGAGTGGGTTACTTATTTCTTACGTGGTGGCATCAGGTCGGTGATGGTACCTTCCGCCATCTCGGCAGCGAAACACAAGGTCTCAGACAGAGTAGGGTGGGGATGGATGGTCAGACCGATATCTTCCATGTCCGCGCCCATCTCCAGAGCCAGCACTGCTTCCGCAATCAACTCGCCCGCGTTCACACCGACGATACCTGCACCCAAGATGCGGCGAGTCTTAGGGTCGAGTAAGACTTTGGTCATGCCTTCTTCGCGCGCTACGGAAAGCGCGCGACCTGAAGCCGCCCAAGGGAAGGCGCCTTTCTCGTAAGCGATGCCTTGCGCCTTGGCTTGTGTCTCGGTCAGACCCATCCACGCGATTTCAGGATCGGTGTAGGCGACCGAAGGGATGGTCAGCGGTTCAAAGAAAGCTTTGTGTCCGGCGATGTTCTCCGCCGCGACCTTGCCTTCATGCACCGCCTTGTGTGCCAGCATCGGGTCGCCCACGATGTCGCCGATAGCGTAGATGTTGGCGACGTTGGTGCGCATCTGTTTATCCACGGGGATAAAGCCGCGCTCGTTCACGATAAGACCCGCCGCCTCTGCGCTGATCTCTCTACCGTTAGGACGACGACCGACTGCCATCAGCACGCGGTCATACAGTTGCGGTTCAGCGGGCGCTTGCTCGCCCTCGAAGGTGACCAGCAGACCTTCTTTGTTAGCTTCGATTTTGGTGACCTTGGTCTTGAGCATGATGGCCTCGTAACGCTTGGCGATACGGGTGTGCAGCGGCTTGACCATGTCTTTGTCTGCAC
>JAVHRA010000051.1:0-4093 GCA_036171395.1 Gallionella sp.
TTGCGGGTGAAACTGACTGGCCGTCAGCTTACTAGCAGTCACTGCAAAATGTAACCACTGCGGGCGCAGCGCGGAATTTAAAAATGCATCACGTGGAGGCACGGAGGACGCGGGGAAAATCTCGCTACTCCTCATACGCATCGTGTTTTATTTTCCCTGCGTCTCCGCGCGCGAGATTTCGATTTGAGCCCATTTTTTTTATAAAGATTTATTGCGTTAAGCCGATAAATGAGCCAGTAAGGTCGCGCTGTTCACGTAATTGAGTGCCTACCGCAAAGTTATCATCCAAGCCATGACCGTGCGGGGTGGTCGCGCCTGACTTTGCCTATAAATAAAATCAACGGCCCCGGAGGAGAAAAAAAGTGTTCCAAGTTTTATCGCTGAAAGGCAAGTTTTTAGCACTTGAGTCGATTTCATTTCTGATGTTCATTGCGATGGCGTTTTCTGGCCTCTACCAACTCTACGGTTCGGTGCAGGATGAGAAGGTCTCGCTCGGGAGATTGCAGCAGGACATCGAGTTGATGAAGCATATTGGCAGTATGAACATCGTTTTCTTGCAAGAGGTCAAGCTGGCCAAAGATGTTTGGATACGGGGTGGCGCACCAGAAAAATTATTGAAATATCGCGGCGAATTTCAGGAGGCTCAGGCGGAGTTTGGCAAGGAACATGCTGCCGCTGTGAATGAGGTAAAACAGCTGGCAGCAGGTTATGAAGAGTGGCATGACTATGTCTCCAGAGTCGTTGCGCTGGGCTCTGCTCATCAAGCTGTCAGCGACAAATATCTGGCGCAGATCAACCGGCACAGCAATGTCACCGAATCCGATGCCGCCGTGGCGGGCATCGATCGGGAGCTGTCCAAGAGTATCCATGAGCTGCGTTATGACATCGCCGCTTTCGTTGCGCAAAAATCATCTGAGAAAATGGTGCTGGCCGAGCAGAACTATCAGCAACGTCGTAATTTCATTCTGGGCTGGGTGGTCATCTCCTTGTGCTTTACGGTCTTCCTCGCCACGCTCATCGTGCGTTCGGTATTAAACCAGTTGGGCGGCGATCCCAAAGAAGTCGCCCGAGTGGTGAACACCATGGCGTGCGGCGACTTCTCGCAATCTCCGCTCACGCCGCCTCTGGCTGACAGCCTGTTGGCCAACGCTTATCAGATGCAGGCGACGTTGCGCGAGATGATCGCTCGGGTGAGGTCGCAAGCCAATCATGTCGGCGATATGGCACATAGCCTTGCCAACTCGGCGCAGCAGATCGCACAAAACGTCAATCACGAGTCGGACGCGGTCGCCAACATGGCTGCTGCGATAGAGGAGTTGAGTGTCTCGACTGCGCATATCAGCCAACAGGGCGATGGTGCGAAGCGCATCGCCAACAGCTCGCGTAACAATGCCGAAGAAGGTGCGCAAGTCGTGAACAAGACCGTGGCGGGTTTGCTCGCCACCGCGCAGGACATCGAGGGGGCTTCCACCGAAGTTTCGCGCTTGGGTGAGGATGCTTCGCGCATCAGTGACATCGTGAACGTCATCAAAGAGATTGCGGATCAGACCAATCTGCTCGCGCTCAACGCCGCGATCGAAGCGGCGCGTGCCGGTGAGCAAGGGCGCGGCTTTGCCGTAGTGGCCGACGAGGTGCGCAAACTAGCGGAGCGCACCGCCGGTGCGACCGCCGAGATCAATCAGATGTCGAGCAAGATCGGTGACGTGGCCGCGCATGCTTTGAATGGTATGGATAAAGTGGTGGCGACCACTCGCCAAGGGGTGCGCGATGCCGAGACGGCACAAGCCTCCATCACGCTCATACAGCGTAGTTTTGGTGACGTATCCAATGTCATCGATGATATCTCTGGTTCACTGGCCGAGCAGAACTCAGCTGCGCAGAATTTGGCGAAAAGCACCGAGCGTATCTCCGCCATGTCGGCCGAGAATTCGGGTGCGGCGGAATCGTTGTTGAACTTAGCTAATACCTTGGAAAGTAAAGCCGTCGAAGTCAGACAGTCAGTCGAGGTATTCAAGGTGTAGTGCCGCCAAGTGAGCGCCCGGATGCGGGGCGCTCACACCGCTCATTCCTGCTCCAGCCAGTCTTGCAGGAAGTTCCATTGTTCCAACTCGCGTTCGGCGAGGCTGGGTGGTAGGTCGAACAAAGATTTACCCTCGAAAGCGGCGTTCACATACACCTGGGTCTCGCGCAGATAGGCGAGGATGGGCAGGTCGAAGCTGGTGAGAAAGTGCTCCAGCGCTTGCGCGGCTTTGGTGCGAGGGCTCATGCGCATGCCGATGATGCCGATATGACAGTGGTTTTTGCGCACGGCTTTTTCGCGGGCGAGTTCTTCGAGGAAGGCGCGGCTGGCATCCAGATCGAACAGCGACGGTGCGATAGGCACGACGATTTTGTTGGCGAGCTTGAGCGCGTGGGCGAGGTTTTTGCCGTGTAGTCCAGCGGGTGAATCGATCACCAGCCAGTCGTAATTGTCCCCGGCTTTCTTGTTGCCTAGCCGGTCTATCAAAGGCAGTTGGATGTCGCGCATGCCCAGCCACAAGGCCGAGGATTGTTGCCTGTCCAGATCCAGCATGGCGACGCTGTCACCACGTTGCGCGAGGTAGCCGGCGATGTTGACGGACAGCGTGCTTTTGCCGCTGCCGCCTTTGGGATTCGCAATCAAAATCGTCTTCATGTCACCCCTTACTATTAGCCGGTTAAATCCACCCTTCGACAAGCTCAGGGCGAACGGCGCATTTATTCAGCGTAGCGCTAAATTACAGACCACTTTGCGCAAACGTATTGCACTGGTTCAGGTCGCCGCTCTGGATGCCGGTGTTGAACCAGCGGGTGCGTTGCGCCGCGCTGCCGTGGGTGAAACTTTCCGGCACGACGGTGCCGCGTGTCGCCATCTGGATGCTGTCGTCGCCGACCGCCGCAGCAGCCGTCATAGCTTCTTCGATGTCGCCCGCCTCGATGATGTTGCGCATCTTTTGCGCGTGGTTGGCCCATACCCCCGCATAGCAGTCGGCCTGCAATTCCAGTTTCACTGAGAGCTGATTTTGCTGCGCCTCGCTGACGCGCCCGCGCATCGCATCGACCTTGCCGCTGGTGCCCAAAAGGTTCTGCACATGATGGCCGACCTCGTGCGCGATCACATACGCTTGGGCGAAATCGCCAGGTGCTTTGAAGCGGTCGCGCAGTTGTTGGTAGAAGGCCAGATCGATATACACTTTCTGGTCGCCGGGGCAGTAGAACGGCCCCATCGCGGCTTGGCCCGTGCCGCAGGCGGTGGGTGTCTGGCCGCTGAATAACACCAGCTTGGGATTGCGATATTGGCCGCCCGCTTGTTTGAAGATGTCCTGCCACACATCTTCGGTATCGGCCAGCACCACCGAGACGAAACGCGCATCGACATCGTTGGCAGGCGGCTGATGGGCTGGCGCAGATTGTGTCTGCGGTGCGCCGCTGCCACTGAGTAGATTGAGCATGGTGATGGGATTGACGCCCAACACCCAGGACGCGACTAGCGCGACCACGATAGTGCCCACGCCCAATCCGCGCCCACCGCCCACTGTGAATCCGCCGCCACCTACGCCGCGACGATCTTCTACGTTGTCACTCTCGCGTTCGTTGTCGGTGCGCATGTTTTGCTCCTGTTATTATTTTTTGAAGAGCGAACCGAGCACGCCACGGATGATCTCGCGACCTACCGCCGAGCCTATCGAGCGCATCGCGCTCTTGGCGAAGGCTTCGCCCAAGCCCTGACGATTGCTAGCACGAGCATTGCCCAAGGGATTGCCGCCTAAGAGGCCGCCCAGCATGCCGCCGATTCCGCCGCCGTTACTGGCAGGTTCGACTGGTGCGGCGGGTGCGTTGGCTGCTGGGGTGTCGGGCTGTTTCTCAGCGGTACGACCTTTGAGTATCTCGTAAGCCGATTCGCGATCCACTTGTTTTTCATAATGACCTGCGACGATGGAAGTCTGCATCAGTGCTTTGCGTTCCTCGGCTGTGATAGGCCCGATCTGCGCTTGCGGCGGCACGATCAGCGCGCGTTCGACGATGCCGGGCTGGCCTTTTTCGTTCAAGCACGACACTAAGGCTTCGCCCACGC
>JAVHRA010000052.1:0-4078 GCA_036171395.1 Gallionella sp.
ATACGCACCGATATTACCGCGCGCAAACTCAATGACGCGAAGATCCATCAACTGGCTTTCTACGATGTATTGACCGGCCTACCCAATCGCAGACTACTATCAGATCGTATGTGTCAGGCTCTGCTGGTGCATACGCGTCGTGCCGAATACGGCGCGGTGTTGTTTTTAGATTTAGATAACTTCAAAGCACTCAACGATTCCAAAGGTCATGCTATTGGTGATTTGCTGTTGATTGAGGTGGCGTACCGCTTGAAATCTTGTGTGCGCGAGAAGGATACCGTCGCCCGTTTGGGGGGCGACGAGTTCGTCGTGATACTGGAAGAATTGGGCGAGGTGAGTGCTGCAGCGGCGGTGCATGCCGAGATGGTGGCGGAGAAGATACGCGCGGCATTGGATAGTCCATATCATTTGCAACAATACGAATATCGTACTTCTAGCAGTATCGGCATCGTGCTGTTTGATGGTTGCAACGAGACTACCGAGACCCTGCTCATGCACGCCGATGCGGCGATGTATCAGGCTAAGTCAGCCGGACGCAATACCATCCATTTCTTCGATGCGCAGACGCAGGTCCAATTAGAAGCGCGGATGAGCATGACTAACGACCTGCGTGATGCCTTGGCGCTAGGACAGTTCCAACTCTATTACCAGTTGCAAGTCGATGGTAATGACAAGCATCTGGGAGCCGAGGTGTTGTTGCGCTGGCTGCATCCGCAGCGCGGCATGGTGGGGCCGCTGGACTTTATCCCGCTGGCCGAGCAGACCGGGTTGATCGTGCCCATCGGCTTATGGGTGTTACGCACCGCTTGCATGCAACTCAAGCGCTGGCAGCAGGATCCACAAACGCGTGACCTGACCCTGGCCGTGAACATCAGTGCCAAGCAGTTCCGTCATGTCGAGTTCTTCAATCAAGTCAGCCAGATACTGGATGAGACGGGCGCGCCAGCGGATAGATTGAAACTGGAGCTGACCGAGAGCTTATTGTTTGATGATGTCGAAGCGACCATCCTCAAGATGCAGCAATTGCAGTGTTTGGGGGTGACCTTTTCAATAGATGATTTTGGTACCGGCTATTCTTCGCTGCAATATCTAAAGCGTCTGCCGCTACAGCAAATCAAGATAGACAAGAGTTTCATCGATGAACTCACCAACGACAATAGTGATGCGGCTATCGTGCAGACCATCATTACCATGTCCCAGATGTTGGGTTTGGATGTGATTGCCGAAGGGGTGGAGACCACTGCACAAAAGGATTTTTTGATCAGTCGGGGCTGTCGGAGTTATCAGGGCTATCTGTTTGGTAAACCCGTACCCATAGCGCAATTTGAAGCAGCTATGTGGGAGGTGCTGGTATGACCGCGCGCGTCCGATCATGCGTTAAATATCTGTGCAAATTGGCTGCGGCACTGGTTTTGCTGATGTCCTCCGCACATGCCGCTGATCAAGTGATGCGCGTAGGCATATTGTCTTTCCGCACCATCGAGCAGACCGAGCAGCGTTGGCAAGCGACCATAGACTATCTCAACGCCCATATCCCCGATGCGCATTTTGTTATGACGCCGTTGTATTACCAAGAGCTGGATTTGGCGATCAATCATCACGACTTCGATTTCGTGTTGACCAATCCCGAGCACTATATTTCGATCCGTAGAGATCACGGACTCAGCGCGATCGCGACCTTAATGCCGCTGGCAGCCGGTCAACCGGTGAACACCTTTGGGGCGGTTATCTTCACCCGTGCCGACCGTGCCGATATCAATACTTTGCAGGATGTGCGCGGCAAAGTCGTGGCATCACCCGCAGAACAATCGCTGGGCGGTTATCTGATGCAGCGGTGGGCTTTGTATAAGGAGGGGATAGGGCTTAAAGAGATGGGGCCATTGCATTTCACCGGGATGCCCCACGACAACGTGGTGAACGAGGTGTTAGCAGGTCGCGCCGAAGTGGGCTTTGTGCGTACCGGTGTTCTAGAGAGCATGATCAATGAGGGGCGGCTTAAAGTTGGTCAGTACAAAGTATTGAACCTGCAAGCGGCGGGAAAATATCCGCAGATGTTGTCCACCGAGCTGTATCCCGAGTGGCCGTTTGCCGCACTGCCTAATGTCTCGGACGAGATGGTCAAGCGTGTCACGCTGGCACTGCTCAAGATACAGCCCGAGGATGATGCCGCTAGGTTGGGTAACTATTACGGATTCTCGCCTAGCGGAAATTACTCGTCTATAGAAGCGGTGATGGCGCGGCTCAAGGTCAATCCCGAAATGGCGCATCAGTTCAATTTGCGCGACGTGGCTCGCAAGTACGCAATGGAGCTGATGTCGGTGGGATTGCTGCTGGTGCTGGCGGCCTGGATGGCAGCACTTTTGCTGGTGCGTAACAATCGTAATTTGCAAAAGAGTTATGCCGAGCGCCGCGTGCTGGATGAGGAGTTGCAACGTGTCAATTTAGGCTTGGAAGAAAAGGTGGCAATGCGCACACAGGAGTTACAGCACAGTGAATCACGCTTCCGCCTGATGTTCGAAAATCATGCTTCGCCTATGTTGCTGATAGCCCCGGATACGGGTGACATTGTGAATGCCAATCAAGCTGCATCTGATTTTTACGGCTATGACAATGAATACATGAAGGCGATGCGCATCTCCGATATCAACATCCAGTCAGCCGACGAGATTGCGGCTGAATGTGTACAGGCGCAGCGTCAGGAGCGCAACTACTTCGTGTTTCTGCATCGCTTGGCCAGCGGCGAGGTCCGTACCGTAGAAGTGCATTCTTCCCCTGTCGAGGTGGAAGGCCGCGCACTGTTGTTCTCCATCGTGCATGACATTACCGAGCGCAAACAGCTGGAAGGTCGTATGCACGATATGGCGTTCTACGATCCGCTCACCAAACTGGCCAATCGCCGCCTCTTGCTAGACCGGCTCAGCATGGCTTTGGCGAGCTGCATACGTACTCACCGGCATGGCGCTTTGATGTTTCTCGATTTGGATCATTTCAAGACGCTCAATGATTTGCATGGGCATGACTTGGGTGACCAAATGCTGGTCGAGGTGGCGCGCCGTATTCAGACTTGCATCCGTGAGCAAGACAGTGCGGCACGGTTGGGCGGCGATGAGTTTGTGGTGATGCTGGAAGGGCTGGCCGAGGAATTGCTGGAAGCAGTGACTCAGGCTGAAATGGTAGCCGAGAAGATCCGTGCAGCGTTAGCGATGCCGTATATCTTGCATCAAGGAAATGAAGAGATCATTCATCATTGCTCCTCCAGCATAGGCGTAGTGATGTTCCTGGAGCACGATGCGACACAGGAGTATTTGCTGAAATGGGCCGATATGGCGATGTATCGCGCCAAAGATGCGGGGCGCAATGCGATACGCTTCTATGACCCCGATATGCAAGCCGCGATAGAAGCACACGCCGCGATGGAAGCGGATCTCCATACGGCGTTGCAGGAGCAGCAATTTAGATTGTTTTATCAGGTGCAGGTCAATGCGCACGGCAAGCCGCAGGGTGCTGAAGTGTTGTTGCGTTGGCAGCATCCACAGCGCGGCTTAATAGCACCGCAGAAATTCATCCCGCTTGCCGAAGAGACCGGACTCATCGTACCTATCGGTGCATGGGTGTTGGATACCGCCTGTGCGCAAATCAAACGCTGGCAGAACGATAAACAATTCTCCAATATGGTGTTGTCGGTGAATGTCAGTGCGCGGCAATTCCGTCAGACGGATTTTGTTGCACAAGTACGCGCCACCATTGCACGCAATGCGATCAAACCCACTGCTATTAAATTGGAACTGACCGAGAGTTTGGTGCTGGATGATGTGGAAGACACCATCAGTAAGATGAAGGAGTTGATTGCTTATGGCGTGAGTTTTTCCATGGACGATTTCGGCACGGGCTACTCTTCGCTGAGTAATCTAAAGCGTCTGCCGTTAGCTCAAATCAAGATAGACCAATCCTTTGTGCGCGATATTAGTACCGACAACGCTGATCGGGTCATGGTGATGATCATCGTTGATCTGGGGATGAACTTCGAAGTCGATGTGATCGCCGAGGGCGTCGAGACGGAAGAGCAGTTCCACGTTTT
>JAVHRA010000053.1:0-18944 GCA_036171395.1 Gallionella sp.
CACCACCAGATCAATCGTGGGGATGCTGTGCTTGGCCAAAGTCGCCATGTGTTCAGGCAAATCACGACGCGCCAGAATACCTGCGTGTACTTTGGGTTGCAGCGTCTTGACGCGGCCATCCAACATTTCTGGGAAGCCGGTGTAGTCGGCGACTTCGGTGCACGGTACGCCGTTGTCGGACAGCAGCTTAGCCGTACCGCCAGTGGACAATATCTTGACGCCCAATGCGTGCAGCCCTTGTGCGAATTCCAATACGCCGGACTTGTCCGACACGCTGATGAGTGCTTGTTTGATGGTCATATTGACTTCCAATGAAAATGAATTTGTTTATCTAGCTTTCCCTCCCCCTTGGCGGGGGAAGGAATTTTGTGTTGTTTATTCGATACCGTGAGTGAGCATTTTTTTGCGCAGGGTGTTGCGGTTGATGCCCAGCATTTGCGAAGCTTGGGTCTGGTTGCCGGCCACTTGTTCCAGCACCATTTCCAACAGCGGTTTTTCCACACACTGCATCACCATGTCGTACAACTCGCAGCACGGCGCTTCGCCATCCAGATCGCGAAAATATTCTTTGAGCGCCTTGCGCACATAGCGCGCCATATCGTTTTCATTGATCACTACGCAGTCATTCATGTCCCTGTCCTTCCAGATAGTGCAGGTGCTGACCACGCTGCGCTTGCTCGGTAAAAAATTCTTCTACTGCTGTCATCTGCTCCTGCACCGTTTCCAAACGGTTCATGTTGTGACGGAAGGTCGCCGACCCGACCAGTCCCTTGGTGTACCAGGAGATATGCTTGCGCGCTACGCGCAGCCCACTGTACTCACCATAGAAGTCGTACAGATCACCCACATGTTCGACCAACACGCGATGAATCTCCCCGACTTCGGGCGGCGGCAGATGCTCGCCGGTCTTGAGGAAGTATTCGATCTCGCGGAACAACCAAGGGCGCCCCTGTGCGGCACGACCTATCATCACCGCATCCGCACCCGAATACTCAAGCACATGCTTGGCCTTCTCCGGCGTGGTGATGTCGCCGTTGGCGATGATGGGGATGCGCACCGCGTCTTTGACCGCGCGTATGGTGTCGTACTCGGCATCGCCGGTGTAAGCGCAAGCGCGGGTACGACCATGGATGGCGAGCGCCTGTATCCCCGCGTCCTCTGCGATCTTGGCGATAGTCACCGCGTTGCGGTTAGACTTATCCCAACCGGTGCGTATCTTCAGTGTCACCGGTACATTCACTGCGCCGACCACCGCATCCAGCAAAGACTTCACCAGCGGTTCGTTCTGCAACAACGCCGAGCCGGCCATGACATTGCATATCTTCTTGGCTGGACAGCCCATATTGATGTCGATGATCTGCGCGCCATGCTCGACATTGTGTTTGGCCGCGCGTGCCAGCATCGCCGGATCAGCACCAACAATTTGCACCGAGATGGGATCGACCTCGCCTTCATGGTTGGCACGGCGCAAGGTCTTCTCCGAACCGTATAGCAGCGAGTTGGAAGCGACCATCTCGCTGACCGCCATACCCGCGCCCATACGCTTGCACAACATGCGGAAAGGCCTGTCGGTCACCCCAGCCATGGGGGCGACGATCAGATTATTTTTCAATTCATATGGGCCGATGCGCATTGCTAGATTGCCGGGAGCGTTTTGCGAAGGGGGGCGATTATAAAGCAAGCGGACAGGATGGGGGAATCTGGCTAGAATCCGCGCCTATGCAAAATTTTCAGCACTTTGATGTGATCATCGTAGGTGGCGGCTTGGTCGGTGCCAGTCTGGCGGCCGCGCTGGCGCACAGCGGACTAACTCTGGCTTTGATTGAAAGTCAGCCCACACCAAGCGCCGATAGCTCGTGGGACAGCCGCATTTATGCCATCAGCCCGGGCAGCCGCGCATTTCTACAAGATTGCGGCGCGTGGGCTTTGCTCGACCCTAACAGAGTCGCGCCGGTAGCGGAGATGCGCGTGTTTGGCGAGCGCAGCGCACAGATCGAATTCAGTGCTTACCAGATGGGCGTCCCTGAACTGGCCTGCATACTGGAAAACCGCGCACTACATATCGCGTTGTGGCAAAAGTTGGCCACCCAAGACAACCTCACCCTACTGCAACCGGCACGCTGCCAATCTCTAGAATTGGGGGCGGCGGCAGCCACGCTTACCCTGCAAGACGGCAGCCAACTCGCAGCGCAGCTGATCGTGGGGGGGGACGGGCGCGACTCGTGGGTACGCCAGCAAGCCGGTCTTGCCGCTGCGCCCACCGATTACGAACAGCATGGCGTGGTCGCCAACTTTCACTGTAGCTTGCCGCATCGCGGCATCGCGCACCAATGGTTTCAACCCGAAGGCATCTTGGCACTGCTGCCCTTGCCGGACCAACAGGTGTCCATGGTGTGGTCGGTCAGCCCACAGCGCGCTGCGACATTGCGCGCCATGCCGCATGCGCAACTCTGTGCTGAAGTCGCGAGCGCGGCACGACATACCTTGGGTGAGCTGCGCGTGGTCACCCCCGCAACCTCATTCCCTCTGCGCTTGCTGACACTCGAACATATCAGCGCACCGCGTATCGCCCTGATCGGCGATGCCGCGCACAACATGCACCCGCTGGCGGGGCAAGGCGTGAATACCGGCTTCCGCGATGCGCGCCAACTGGCGGAACTGTTAATGGATAAGGGGGGGCAGCACGATGTGGGTGATGCGGTTTTGTTGCGCCGCTATGACCGCAAGCGCCGCGAAGATATTTTAACGATGCAATCCACCACTTACGGTTTGAAACATCTGTTCAACAACAGCCACCCGCTACTGGGCGAACTGCGCAACACCGGCTTGAATCTGGTGAACCGCTTGACACCGCTCAAGAAGCTGCTGATGCGCCATGCTCTGAACTGAACCAGTTCGCCACTTGGTTAGCACTTCAATTACAGCCCCACACCCGCACCAGACAACTTCTGCCGCCATGCAACATGCACTCGGTCATGGCGCGATTCTGTGCGGCGGGCCCTGTTGCTGCGGTGCCCCAGCCGCTCACGGTAGAGCGCATGGATAGATCTACGGCATAAGCGCCGCAGCCGCTATCGAAACGCAGCACGATCTGG
The DNA here is from genome assembly GCA_036171395.1 of Gallionella sp. Classification (GTDB taxonomy): domain Bacteria; phylum Pseudomonadota; class Gammaproteobacteria; order Burkholderiales; family Gallionellaceae; genus Gallionella. The sequence continues at coordinate 3,096 of JAVHRA010000053.1, forward strand.
CAGCCTATGCCGCAGCGATTCAGTGCCGCTTGCGCCGCCTGATTGCTGCTCTCCTGCTCCACCGCCCAACCATATGCGCCTCCCGCATTGCCATCAATGGCGAGTGCGCCTGCTGCCTGTACGCTGCTGGCTATCCCGCACAGTGCCACAGCCAGCGCTATCATCTGCCAGACTTGCCTTGAATTGATATGCATTGCTTGCTCCTTACACAACAGCAGCACTAGCCAATATGGCGCACATACAAAGCCTCGACCTTATCCCGCGCCCACGGTGTGCGGCGCAGAAATTTCAAACTGGATTTGATACTGGGGTCATGCGTGAAACAACGCACCGGCACAGCCTCACCCAGCGCAACCCAACCAAGTTGCGCGGAAAGTCGTGTCACCATCATCTCCAGTGTCACCCCGTCCAGATTGGGTTTGAGCGCTGTCATACCAGCACCCGCCAAGCCACCAGCACATAGCGTTCTAACAGAAACAACAGACCAAACACCACCAGCAGCAACACGCTGAAGCGGATCACCTGCCAAGCAAAACGGTAGTAACGCCGATCTCTTGTCAGCAAATACATGGCACCGCTGAACACAACGAGGAGTGCCACGATGACCAGTCCGAAACGCAGTATCAACATAGTCGGCCTCTATGGGTGAGAGCCCAATGCGCGGGCAAGTGGCAAAGGTGCTTATGCAGTTTGCATCTGCAATTGCAAAAAGGCGGGTGCTTCTTCGGGCGTATCGAAGGTTACAAATTCCCACGCCTCGGCATCGGCCAACATCTCGCGCAACAAAGCGTTATTCAGCGCATGTCCCGACTTGAAGCCGGAAAACGCGCCGATGACAGGATGGCCAGTCATATATAAGTCACCGATCGCATCCAACACCTTGTGTTTGACGAACTCATCTTCGAAGCGCAGGCCGTCTGGATTCAACACGCGGTAGTCGTCCATCACGATGGCATTGTCCAAGCTACCGCCCAACGCTAGACCCTGCGAGCGCATGTACTCCACGTCTTGCATAAAGCCGAAGGTGCGCGCGCGACTGATTTCACGCACGTAAGAGTCCTCGCCCAGATCGACCACTACATGCTGCTTAACGTTAGTGAATACCGGATGAGTGAAGTTAATGGTGAAGGTCAGCTTGTAGCCCTCAAATGGATCGAAGCGCACCCACTTGTCGCCTTGCTGCACTTCCACCGTCTTTTTCACGCGGATAAATTTCTTGGCCGCCGATTGCTCCACGATACCGGCCGATTGTAGTAGAAAGATGAAAGTCCCTGCACTGCCGTCCATGATGGGTACTTCGGCACTATCCAAATCGATATAGATGTTATCTATCCCCAAACCAGACAGGGCCGACATCAGATGCTCGACCGTCGCCACGCGTACACTGTTCTGCTCCATGCAGGTGGACAAGCGCGTGTCGTGCACCAGCTCGGCGGTCACGCGTATCTGCTCGACCGGCTTCTGGTCGACGCGGCAGAACACGATGCCGCAGTTGGCTGGTGCAGGACGCAATCCCAGTGTGACTTTCTCACCGCTATGCAGTCCCACGCCGGTGACTTTTACAGATGTCTTGATGGTGCGTTGCTTGACCATGGTCAGTAGGCTCATTCAAATGATGGGCGGATTTTATCACAGCCCTACGGCTGCCCCAGTCTGGCGCCACCCTACAAGGTGTGGCGCGACTCAGCTTCAGTCAGCTTGTTTGCGCAGGAACGACGGAATGTCCAACGTATCCATACCGGACTTCTCCATCGCGTCTATGGTCTCGCGGCGACCACGACGCATCACAGCGGGCGTATCCAACTCGTTGTAATTGACGCTGCTGCTCACCATGTGATTATCGGTACCGGTGCGCTGATACACCTCTTCACCGCGATACACGACTTCGGGTTTAGGTTGTCTGCGTGCCACGGGTGCACCCAAACCGGTCGCCACCACGGTGACGCGCAAGCCGTCTTCCATGCTCTCATCAAACACCGAACCGACGATCACGGTCGCTTCTTCAGCCGCGAATTGTACGCAAGCCATCACGTCCTCCAGCTCTTTCAACTTGAGGCTGCTAGTCGAAGTGATGTTAACCAGCACGCCGCGCGCACCAGACATATCGATGTCTTCCAGCAAGGGGCTGGCGATGGCGCGCTCGGCTGCGAGACGCGCACGATCGGGGCCGGATGCGATGGCGGAACCCATCATCGCCATGCCGTTCTCGGACATCACGGTGCGTACATCAGCGAAGTCTACGTTCACCATGCCGGGCACATTAATCACTTCAGCGATACCAGCCACCGCACCTTGCAATACGCCGTTAGCAGCTTTGAATGCTTCAGGTACGGTCACGTCGTCACCCAGCACTTCCATCAACTTGGAGTTCGGCACGATGATGAGCGAATCCACATACTCGCTCAAGGCTTCTATGCCGGCCTTGGCGTAGCGCATGCGATTACCTTCATAGGCGAATGGTTTGGTCACCACTGCCACGGTGAGGATGTCCATCTCCTTGGCGATCTGCGCGACGATAGGCGCGGCACCAGTACCTGTACCGCCGCCCATCCCGGCGGTGATGAACACCATATTAGCGCCAGCAATCAGCTCTCTGATGCGATCCCTATCTTCTTCCGCAGCGGCTTGACCGACCGAGGGTTTGGCACCTGCGCCCAGCCCTTTGGTGATGTTGCTGCCGATCTGCAATTGGGTGCGCGCTTTGCTGCGTTTGAGCGCTTGCGCATCGGTATTGATAACGACGAACTCCACGCCCTGCACACCCTGTTCGATCATATGATCGACTGCATTGCCACCGCAACCGCCCACACCGATCACCTTGATCACCGCATCCTGTGACTGTGCTTCCAAAATTTCAAATGACATGACCGTCTCCTATTAAAAACAAAAATTAAACCTAACAAGCAACGCAAATACTGCTAAAAATTTCCTTGGAACCATGCCTTCATCCTGCCGAGTACATCGCCGAAAGAACTGCTCTGCATACGCGTCTCCTCGTCACGTTGATGATGTTCCATGCCGTACAACATCAGTCCTACACAGGTCGACATGCGCGGCGTCTTGACGACATCCGACAGTCCGCCCACATATTTCGGTATGCCCAGACGCACCGGCAGATGGAAGATTTCCTCACCCAACTCCACCATGCCCTGCATGGCACTGCTGCCGCCGGTGATGACGATGCCGGAGGACAACAGCTCTTCAAAGCCGCTGCGGCGTAACTCCGCCTGCACCAGTGAGTACAGCTCCTCGACACGCGGCTCGATGACTTCTGCCAAAGTCTGGCGCGACAACATACGCGGCCCGCGTTCACCCACTCCAGGCACTTCGATCTCGCCCTCGTCGGCCAGCTGGCGCAGCGCGCAGCCGTGCTTGACCTTGATGTCTTCGGCATCTTGCGTGGGGGTGCGCAACGCCATGGCAATATCGTTGGTGATCTGGTCGCCGGCGATGGGGATGACGGCGGTATGACGTATCGCGCCACCGGTAAACACTGCGATGTCGGTGGTGCCACCGCCGATATCGACGATACACACGCCCAATTCCATCTCGTCATCTTCCAAAATGGCTTTGCTCGATGCGAGCGGTTGCAGAATCAACTCATGCACTTCCAACCCGCAACGGTGTATGCACTTCATGATGTTCTGCACCGCCGCCACTGCGCCGCTGACGATATGCACTTCCACATCCAGACGCATGCCGCTCATGCCCAACGGTTTCTTGATACCGTCCTGTCCGTCGATGCTGAATTCCTGCTCCAGGATATGCAGTATCTGTTGATCGCCGGGCAGACTGATGGAACTGGCGGTTTCGATGACGCGCTCGATGTCCGCCTTGGTCACTTCTTTCTCTTTGATCTTCACCATGCCGCGCGAATTGGTGCTGCGGATATGACTGCCCGCGATGCCGGTGTAGACCTCGTGAATCTTGCAATCCGCCATCAGCTCGGCTTCTTCCAGCGCGCGCTGAATGGCAGACACGGTGGCATCGATGTTCACCACCATGCCTTTTTTCATTCCCGAAGATGCATGCATGCCCATGCCGATGACTTCGAGCGTGCTATCCAACTTGACTTCGCCCACAATCGCCACGATCTTGGACGTGCCTATATCCAGACCGACGACTAGGTTTTTATTTTCTTTGTTTCTGCTCATCGCTCGCTCTCCGCGCCCGTTAACTCTGTCTACTCAAACCGCTTACCGCAAACCCATTGCGATAGCGCAGATCCACTGTCTTCACTCCGTCCTGCCTGTTCGCCAGACTGTAGGGATAGACCGTTACAAACCGTTCCAAACGCTGCTGCATCTGCTCGCTGCCCAGTTCCAACACCATGCCGTTGTCCAAGCGCAGCTGCCAAGCGCGACGCGGTGTTTCCACCATCTGCTGGATGTGCAGTCCGACCTGCGCCAACTGTGTGGTGAACTGCGCGTATCGCTGCGTCAGCAACGCTGAATCACCTGTCTGACCAACAAAGCGGGGCATACTCGCATCACTATCCGCGCTGAACACCTCGCCCTGCTGATTCACCAACTCATCCTCATTCCAATATGCCAGCGCCTGATGTTCTTCTATCGCCACACTCAAACGGTCTGGGAACTCGCGGCGTATCTGCACCCCGCGCACCCAAGGCAATTTCTCCAACTCGCTTCTCAAACGCTCGATGTCCACGGTGAACAAATTACCCTGCACCCGTTCCCGTACCACCTGCAACACCTCGGCCTCATCCACTTGCTGCGGCGTAGTACTCAGACTCACTTGACGCAAGGGCAACAGCTGCGGCAGATGCACCACATAGTGCGCCGCGCCATACACCACCAACATCAAACTGAGCGCGAACAACGCGCTGCTGATGTTGCGTAGCAGGATGGGTTCATCCCACATAAGTCCCTCTCTCTAACTCTCTCCCGCAATCAGGACAAAGAACAAACGTGCAACGAAGTAAGCAGGCAATTCGCAACACGGATGCTGGCAAAATCATTTGTTAATCTCCGCCAACTCCAACACGCGCACCACCAACTGCTCGAAGCTGATCCCGGCATTGCGTGCCGCCATCGGCACCAGGCTGTGATCGGTCATGCCCGGCGAGGTATTGGCTTCCAACACATAAGGCTTACCATCCGTGCTCATCAAAAAATCCACACGCCCCCAACCTTGTCCGCCTATCAATGCGAAGGCCTGCTTGGCCAACGCTTGCATCTCCGCCTCTTGCGCGGCGCTCAGCCCACATGGGCAGAGATAGCGCGTGTCGTCACGCAGATATTTGGCATCGAAATCGTAGAACTCGTTGGCCGGAATGATGCGTATCACCGGCAAAGCCGTAGCGCCCAAAATCGCAGCGGTGTACTCGCCTCCGCCCACAAAACTCTCGGCGATTACTAGAGGGTCGTGCTGCACCGCTTCCGCATAGGCAGTGGCTAACCCTTCCACCGTCTTGACCTTGCTGATGCCGACACTGGAGCCTTCGCAGGCGGGCTTGACGAACAGTGGCAGACCCAACTCGCGCACCACCGCTACCGCATCGAAATCCGCTTGTAGCATCTGATATTTTGGGATGGGCAAACCGGCCGCACTCCACACCAGCTTGCTGCGCCATTTATCCATGCCCAAGGCGGATGCCATCACGCCGCTGCCGGTATAAGGTATGCCCATCAATTCCAACGCACCTTGCACCGTGCCATCTTCACCAAAGCGACCATGCAGTGCGATGAAAGCGCGCTCAAAGCCCTGTTCTTTCAACTCGTGCAAATCATTGCTGGCGGGATCGAAAGCGTGCGCATCCACCCCAGCGCGACGCAGCGCAGCCAACACCGCCGTGCCGCTCTTGAGCGACACTTCACGCTCTGCGGACTTACCGCCAAACAACACGGCAACCTTGCCAAATCGAGAGGTATTTTTTTCAGTCATTTTTCTTGTGCTCACCAATTATTCTTACTTCGGGATGCAGCTCAACCCCAGTTCGCGCAGCGACAGTCGCGCGCACTTCCTCTATCAAATTCTCTATATCTGCCGCACTCGCACCACCGTTATTGACGATGAAGTTGGCATGTTTCTCCGACACCTGCGCGCCGCCTATGCGCTTGCCTTTCAAGCCACAACGCTCGATCAAGCGTGCCGCATGATCACCAATCGGATTGCGGAACACCGACCCCGCATTGGGCAGATTGAGCGGTTGCGAGGCGATGCGCTTACTCAACAATGTCTTGATCGCCTGCCGCTCGATCTCGCCGTCACCTTCTTCAAAACGCAGGGTGGCTGAGACGAAAAACTCATTCTGGGCAAGGGCGAAGGGAGAAGGGAGAAGGGTATGAACCTGCGGTGCAGCGGAATTTCCCTTCCCCCCTCCCTCTTCCCCCTTCCCACTCACAGAGCGATAGCCGATCTCATAATCCTGCGCCGTGCATTCCAGCAACTCGCCGCTGCGCGTCAGCACTTGCACTTGTTCAACATGCTGCCAAGTCTCGCTGCCATAACAGCCCGCATTCATCGCCAACATGCCGCCCATCGTGCCGGGGATACCGGCAAAGAAAGCGCCACCGCGCAAATCGTGGTTTGCGACATAGCGCGCTAACTTCGCACCCGCTACGCCCGCCTCCACATACACGCTGCCGTCTTCATTTCTGTGCAACTCTTTTAGCGCGCCATGCAACAGCAGCACTGTGCCGCGCACACCGCCGTCGCGCACCAGCAGATTGCTACCCAAGCCCAGCGCATAGAGCGGCTCATCCGCCGCGACCTGACGCAGAAAGGTTTGCAGGTCGGCGAGGTCAGCCGGCTGATAGAGTCGCTCAGCCACCCCTCCAGCACGCCAGCTGGTATGTCTGTTCATCTCGACCTGGTGATGCAGCACGCCGCGCAAGGGACAGTCAGTGAAGAGGGATGGCTCGTTCATATTCATCTTTGTTGTGCTTGCACCAACAGGGCCGGCACATTGCCCACCGAACCTGCGCCCATGGTCACGACAACATCACCAGCGCGCGCCATCGTCATGATGGCGTGCGGCATATCGGCGATCTGCTCCACGAACACTGCCGCGCTCTGCCCTGCCACACGCAGCGCTTGCATCAGTGCGCGTCCATCTGCGGCCACGATGGGTGCTTCACCTGCGGCATACACTTCGCTCAACACCAGGGCATCGACACTACACAACACCTTCACAAAATCATCGAATACATCGCGGGTACGCGTATAGCGATGCGGTTGGAAAGCCAGCACCAAGCGCTTGTCGGGGAAGGCACCGCGCACCGCCGCAAGTGTCGCGGCCATCTCTACTGGGTGATGACCGTAATCATCTATCAGGGTGAAACTGCCACCGTCTGGCAAAGCCACTTCTCCGTAGCGTTGGAAGCGGCGACCTACACCCTCGAATTCGGCCAGTGCTGCGACGATGGCTTCGTGCGACACGCCCACTTCCAAAGCTACCGCGATGGCGGCTAATGAGTTCAGCACGTTGTGTACACCGGGCAGATTGAGCGTCACATCCAAATCACGCGGCGTGCCGTTCTGACGACACTGCACCGTGTAACGCATGCACCCACCCTCGTGGCGCACATCCACCGCACGTATCTGCGCGCCCTCGCTCAAACCATAAGTGCATACCGGCTTGCTGATGCGCGGCAAAATCTCGCGGATGTTGGCATCGTCCACGCACACCATCGCCATACCGTAGAAGGGCAGATGTTCGACGAACTCGACGAAAGCTTGCTTAAGCTTATTGAAGTCGTGACCATAGGTTTCCATATGGTCGGCATCGATGTTGGTGATGATGGCCAAGATGGGTTGCAAATACAGAAAGGAAGCATCGGACTCGTCCGCTTCCGCCACGATATAGTCGCCCTGTCCCAAGCGCGCATTGGTGCCGCTGCTGTTGAGTTTGCCGCCAATAACGAAAGTGGGATCGAAGCCGCCCTTGGCTAGGATGCTAGCGGTCAGCGATGTTGTAGTGGTCTTGCCATGCGTACCGGCTACCGCGATGCCCTGACGTAAACGCATCAGTTCAGCCAACATCATGGCGCGCGGAACCACCGGAATATGACGTTCGCGTGCTGCCATCACTTCGGGGTTGTCAGCTTTGACAGCAGTCGATACCACCACGGCATCGACATGACTCAGATGCTCCTTGGCATGACCACGATAGATGGTCGCACCCAGTTGCTTGAGGCGTTGCGTTGCCGCATTCTCCGCCAGATCTGAACCACTAACTTGATAGCCCGAGTTGAGCAACACCTCGGCGATACCGTTCATGCCCGAGCCGCCTATGCCGACGAAATGGATGTTTTTAATTTTGTGTTTCATTGCATTCCTTAAACATGCGTTTCAGTCCCGTCTCACGCGGAGACGCGGAGGACCCGGGGCTGGACACCCAATCCAGTGGCTTTCTCCGCGATCTCCGCGCCTCCGCGTGATGTGCTTTTGCCATATTCATCATCCCGCTAACTCCGCACATACCTGCGCCACTTGCTGTGTCGCATTCGGTTTTGCCAAAGCGCGCGCCTGCACCGCCATCGCTAATAATTTCTCTCTATTCAAATTCTGCAACTGCTCAGCAAGTTGCTTGGGATGCAAAGCTGTCTGCGGCAATAAAATTGCTGCGCCTTGCTCACTCAAAAACTTTGCGTTATGGGTCTGATGATCATCTACTGCATGCGGGAAAGGCACGAGGATGCTGGCCACACCGGCTGCCGCCAGCTCGGCCACGGTCAACGCGCCGGAGCGACAGATCACCACGTCTGCCTGCGCATACTGTCTATCCATATCATCCAAAAAGGGCTGCACTGTGGCAGTCACGCCCACGCTGGCATACAACGCCTGCACGGTCGCGTGATGCTGCTTGCCGGTCTGATGCACCACCTCGGGCCGCTCAGCTTCGCTCATCAATGCCAGCGCCTTGGGTAGCGCGCTGTTAAGCGCTTGTGCGCCCAGACTACCGCCCACCACCAGCACCCGCAGCTTGCCGCTGCGCGCTGCATAGCGCTGTTGCGGCTCGGCTAATGCGGTGATGCTGGTGCGCACCGGATTACCGCACCATTCCGCACCAGGCAGAACATTAGGGAAGCCGCTCAGCACGCGTGTCGCGATCTTGGCCAGCACCTTGTTGCTCAGCCCCGCGATGGAGTTCTGCTCATGGATCACCAGATTGCGCATCATCATGCGTGCCACCAGTCCGCCGGGGAAGGTGATGTAGCCGCCCATACCCAGCACTACATCGGGATGACAACGGTTGATCACTTGCGCACTTTGGCGCATCGCCACGAACAGATTCCACGGCAGCAGCAATTTACGCATCAGCCCCTTGCCGCGCAGACCCGAGAACTGCACCAGTTCCAGCGCGTAACCCAGCTTAGGCACTAGCTCGGCTTCCATGCTGTTGGGCGCACCCAACCACACCACCTGCCACCCCTGCTCGCGCAATATGTCCGCGACCGCGACCGCTGGATAGATATGCCCGCCTGTGCCACCAGCCATAACCAGTAAAGTCTTCATACCGGCATCCCCCGCGCGACGCGACGCTTTTGGTTATGGCCGTCCCGTTGGGACTTAACTTGCTTGCGCAAGTTAGCCTGCACCGAAACAGAAGCGTCGTAATTGTGTGTGCTCATACCGGCATCCCCCGCGCGACTCTTCTGTTTTCAAAATCCACTCTCAACAAAACAGCCGCTGCGATGCAGTTCACCACGATGCCGCTGCCGCCAAAACTCAAGAAGGGCAGAGTCAAACCCTTGGTGGGCAGCACGCCCATATTTACGCCGATATTGATCATGGCTTGCACCCCAATCCAAATGCCGATGCCTTGCGCGACCAAGGCCGAGTAGTTGCGCTCTAGGAAGGCGGCATGCCTACCAATCTGGAAAGCGCGCACCACGACCAGCGCGAACAATCCCAGTACAGCGGTCACGCCGACCAAGCCTAGTTCTTCAGCAATCACTGCCATCAGAAAGTCGGTATGTGCTTCGGGCAGGTAGAACAGTTTTTCCACGCTCGCGCCCAAGCCCACGCCCAACCATTCACCGCGCCCGAAGGCGATCAATGAATGGCTAAGCTGATAGCCTTTGCCATAGGCATCCGCCCAGGGATCCATAAAGCCGATGACGCGCTGCATACGGTAGGGTGACGAGTAGATCAATGCCCAGAACGCGACGGGCAACGCCAGCAGCAACAATCCGAACACCTTGAGATTGAAGCCGCCCAACCACAAGGTGCAAAAAGCGATGGAGAAGATCACGACAAACGCGCCCATGTCTGGCTCCAACAGCAGCAAGCTGCCGACTACGGCCATCACCGCGAACATGGGTAGGAAGGATTTGGTGAAGATGTGTCCGACATTGCCTTTACGCACGGTGAAGTCGGCGGCATACAGCACCGCAAATAACTTCATCAGCTCGGAAGGTTGGAGATTGATGACCAGCAATGACAACCAGCGACGGCTGCCATTCACTTCCTTGCCTATGTGCGGAATCAGTACCAGCACCAGCAACACTCCGCCCACTAAGAACAGTGGCATCGCCAAGGTCTGCCACATCTGTACCGGAACCTGGAAGACGAATAGGCCGGCGATGACTCCCACTAGGATGAACATGCCGTGGCGCATCAGGTAGTAGCTTGGATTGTTGCCGGTGAAGCGGCTCGCTTCGGCGGTCGCGATAGATGAGGAGTAAACCATCACCAGCCCTATCGCCAGTAATCCGATGAACGCCCAGATCAGCAGTTCGTCAAAATTTGCCAAGGAAGGACGGCTGCGCGTCTTGATTAACGAGACCATGCACCCTCCTCTTGCAGTGCCTGCACGGCTGCGATGAAGACCTGCGCTCTATGCTCGTAGTTGCGGAACATATCGAAGCTGGCGCAAGCCGGCGACAACAACACCGCATCGCCGCTTAGCGCCAAGCTGCGGGCACGTTGCACCGCATCGACCATGTCTGAGGCACGTACCACTTCTACACCGCAATTGCACAAGGCGCGCTCGATCAAAGCCGCATCTCGTCCGAGCAACACTGCCGCACGGGCATGATCGCGCACCGCCGCATGCAGGGGCGTGAAATCCTGTCCCTTACCTTCACCGCCCAAGATCACTACGGCGCGTTTGCCCAAGCCTTTTAGTGCGGCTTCGGTCGCGCCCACATTGGTGCCCTTGGAGTCGTCGTAATAGCTGATGCCGTTCAGCTCGGCAACTTTCTCGACGCGGTGTGGCAGGCCTTTGAAACTGCGCAAGCCCGCCAGCAACACATCCATATCGAGGTCTAGCGCACGGCACAGTGCCAATGCTGCCAGCGCATTGGCTACATTATGCAATCCGCTCAGTTGCAACGCGCTGGCCGCCATCAGTCGTTGCGCGCCTTGCGTCAGCCATATCTCACCTTCCGCCGCAACGATGCCGAAGTCCTGCGCGCGTTGCGGTGCGTTCAGACCAAAACTCACCAACGCTGCATCGCTGTGCATCATCGCCAGGCAGCGCGCATCGTCACGGTTCAATACCTGCACAGTGCAACCCATCAAGACTCTAGCCTTTGCCGCAGCATAAGCATCCATGCCCGCGTAGCGATCCAGATGATCTTCAGTGACATTCAGTACCGTCGCAGCATCGGCTTGCAGCGTGCGGGTGGTTTCCAGTTGAAAACTGGACAGCTCCAACACCCACACCTCGGGCTGCGCCGCACCGCGACGCATCATCACATCCAGCACGGCGGGAGAGATATTGCCTGCCGCCACCGCATCTTTGCCGGCATAGCCGCACAAGTGCGCGACCATAGAAGTCACCGTGGTCTTGCCGTTCGCGCCAGTGATGGCTATCACCTTGGGGCGCGTCGCTTGTTGATGCAGATGCCATGCCAACAGTTCGATATCGCCCACCACTGGCACGCCTTGCGCAACTGCGCGCGCCACCTCGGTTTCGGCCAACGCGACGCCGGGACTAATCGCGATCAGGTCTACTCCTTGGAACAGCTGGGCCGTGAACGGCCCGCAGAATATTTGTTGCGGTGCTACATACTTCGCCGCTTCGGACACGCCGGCTGGTGCAATACGACTATCCGCAACGCGCAGTCGCACCCCCTGCGCGCTGAGATAGCGCAGCATGGAGAGTCCGGTCTCACCGAGACCGAGCACCAATACCGTTTTGTCCTTGAGTTTCATCATCTAAGTTTTAACGTCGCCAGACCTATCAAGACCAGCAACATCGTTATGATCCAGAAGCGCACGTTGGCGTTTGGTGTCGCCATAACGTTCGCTACGCTCACATGAGTCTCCCCCAACGCTGACGTGGCGCGCTTCTTCATTGTCATTTCGACTCTCATCGCAGCTTGAGCGTCGCCAGGCCAATTAAGACCAGCAACATCGTTATGATCCAGAAGCGCACGTTGGCGTTTGGTGTCGCCATAACGTTCGCTACGCTCACATGAGTCTCCCCCAACGCTGACGTGGCGCGCTTCTTCATTGTCATTTCGACTCTCATCGCAGCTTGAGCGTCGCCAGGCCAATTAAGACCAGCAACATCGTTATGATCCAGAAGCGCACTACCACTTGCGTTTCTTTCCAGCCTTTCTGTTCGAAGTGGTGGTGTAGGGGTGCCATCAACAGGATGCGTTTACCGGTGCCGTATTTTTTCTTGGTGTATTTGAACCACGACACTTGCAACATCACCGACACCGCTTCCACCACGAACACGCCGCCCATGATGAACAGCACCAACTCCTGACGGATGATGACGGCCACCGTACCCAGTGCCGCACCCAACGCCAGCGCTCCCACGTCGCCCATAAACACTTCGGCGGGATAAGCGTTGAACCACAGAAAGGCCAGCCCAGCACCGGCGATGGCGGCACAGAACACGGCCAATTCACCGGCACCGGGAATGGCGGGTTCACCCAGATAAGCGGAGAACCCGGCATGACCGGCGACGTAAGCAAAGATCGCCAGCGCGCTCGCCACCATCACGGTAGGCATGATGGCCAGACCATCTAGGCCATCAGTGAGATTGACTGCATTGCTAGTACCAACGATGACCAGATACACCAGCACGATGAAGCCGAGCGCACCAAGCGGAAACACCAGATGTTTGAAGAAGGGCACGATGAGTTCGGTATGCGCCGGCAAACTGGCGTGCTGCAAGAGGAACAAACCCACTGCCAACGCTATCAATGACTGCCAGAACATCTTAGCTTTGGCAGACAGACCATCAGGATTGCGATGCACCACCTTGCGATAGTCATCCACCCAACCGATTGCGCCCACGCCTAAAGTAGTCAGCAACACCACCCACACATAGGCGTTATGCAGGTCGGCCCAGAGCAAGGTCGAGATCGCCACCGAGGTGAGAATCAGCGCACCGCCCATGGTGGGCGTACCGGCTTTGATCAGATGCGTCTGCGGGCCATCGCTGCGTACCGATTGCCCGATCTTCATCGCCGCCAACTTGCGTATCATCCACGGCCCAACCATAAACGAGATGAGCAACGAAGTCATCGCCGCCATCAGCGCGCGTAGCGTGATGTAATTGAACACACTGAAGGTGCGCACGTCTTCCGCCAACCATTGAGCTAGTGCGAGCAGCATGTGGTCTCCTTGTCTGCCGCGCAGGCTTGCACGACGCGTTCCATCTTCATAAAGCGTGATCCTTTCACCAGCACAGTGGTGTGTGCATCCAATTCCTGCAGCAGTGCCGCGTTCAATTCTTCTATGTTCATAAAATGTTGCGCACCTGTGCCAAATTCGCGTACCGCGTTCGCGCTCATCTCACCTAAGGCGAACATTTTTTCGATGCCGGACGCGCGTGCGGCCTGGCCCAATTCCTGATGCATCGCCAACGCATCCGCGCCCAACTCGCCCATATCACCCAGCACAAAGATGCGCTTGCCGGATGCCTGTGCCAGTACTTGCAAAGCTGCGCGCATAGAGGCTGGATTGGCGTTATAGGTGTCGTCTATCAGCATCGCACCATGCACGCCGGACTTGCGCTGCAAACGACCGGCTACGCCGCCGAACTCCGCCAGTGCCGCCGCGATGACCGCGAGTGGAATATCCAGTGCCAATGCGGCACTGACCGCTGCCAACGCATTGCGCACGTTATGGCGGCCGGGAACTTGCAGCGCCAAACGCAGCGCGCCTTGTGCTGTATCGACCTGCACCACGCTGCCATAACTTTGCGGCTGACTCGTGCCGTGCACCGCAGCAGGCTTATCCAATGCGAAATCGATGACACGATGCGCGCCAGCCAATTCGCGCCACATCTCGGCATGTGCATCGTCGGCGTTGATGATGGCGCTGCCTTGCGCAGCCAAGCCGGCGAATATCTCGCCCTTGGCTTGAGCCACACCGGCAATCGAACCCAAGCCTTGCAGATGCGCGCCGCTGGCGTTGTTCACCAACGCCACCTGCGGCATAGCCAGATGAGTCAGATAAGCTATCTCGCCGAAATGATTCATACCCATCTCGATCACGGCATAGCGATGCTGCGTGTTCAACTGCAACAGGGTGAGCGGCATACCGATGTCGTTGTTGAAATTTCCCTTGGTAGCCAGCACCGCAGCCTCGCTACCGGCCGCCTTGCGCAGAATAGCGGCCAGCATTTCTTTGACCGTGGTCTTACCGTTGCTACCGGTGATCGCCACCAGCGGGATGGCGAATTGCCGGCGCCAATACGAGGCCAACTTGCCCAGTGCGATGCGTGTGTCGTCAACCAATAGCAATGCAGACAAATTGCCGTGTACCGCACTGTCGTAACTGGTGCGATTCATCACCGCCGCCACCGCGCCGCCTTGCAGTGAGGCTGTCACATATGCTGCGCCGTCAAAGTTATCGCCGCGCAGCGCGATGAATAGATCACCGCGTTGTATCTTGCGACTGTCGGTATTCACTTGCGCGAAAGTGACATCTTTGCCGACCAATGTGGCGTTCAGCTCTGCCGTGAGTTCAGACAAGCGCATCATGAGCGCACCTCCAAAGGCCAGTGTTGCAGGGCATGTTGTGCCACTTCGATATCGCTGAACGCATGTCTTACGCCAGCGACCTCTTGATATTGTTCATGCCCCTTGCCCGCGATCAGCACGGTGTCGCCGGGTTGCGCGTGAGCGATAGCGTGATAGATAGCGGCAGCACGGTCGGCAATGACGCGATGCTGGTCATCGCGCATTCCGGCTGTGATCTGAGCGAGGATCAACTCTGGATCTTCGTCGCGCGGATTGTCACTGGTAACGATGCTGCGGTCGGCCAAGCGTGCGGCGACCTGTCCCATCAGCGGGCGCTTACCACTATCGCGATTCCCCCCGCAACCGAACACGCACACCAGACTGCCGCCTTTGGCCTGCATCATCTCGCGCAAGGTCTGCAATACTTTTTCCAGCGCGTCCGGGGTATGCGCATAATCGACGATGACAGTGGGTAGGGCTTTGCCCCCCAGTCGTTGCATGCGTCCGGCCACGGCCTGTACACGCGACAGCGACTCGACCGCATCATCCAGCGCGATCTCGCTTAGCAACAGCACTGCCAATACGCCGAGCAGATTTTCTGCATTAAAGCGCCCGACCAGATGGCTTTCCAGCCGCGCCGTGCCCCAGCTGCTATGGATGCCCAGACTCAGCCCGCTGTCTGTCATCTGCAACAAGTGGCCGTACACCATGCGCAGTTGCAGATGCTGAGCGCGCTGGAGCGCCGCGTCACTTAAGCCGTAGGCGACAACTTCCACGCCATCTCTTTGCAAGGACTCGGCCCAAGCCGATCCGGTCTCGTCATCCAGATTCAGCACCGCATAACGCAGCGTAGTGACATCGAAGAACTTGCGCTTGCTCGCTGCATAGTTGGCCATATCGCCGTGATAATCGAGATGGTCGCGACTCAGATTGGTCAGCAACGCGACATCGA